>JASHVF010000327.1 GCA_030039615.1 Gammaproteobacteria bacterium
AGCAGCGGCGCGGTCCGCAGTGAGTCCTTGAAGGCCTGCGCCGTGCCCTGAAAGGTGCCGAGGATCGCGGCCGGCATGTGGATGGTGGCGGCGACCTTCTGGATGGCCGCCACGGCGTCGCCGAGCGCCACCCCCGGGGCCAGGTTGAAGGACAGCGTCACCGCCGGGAACTGCCCCTGGTGGTTCACCGAGAGATAGCTGGTGTGACCGGTGTCGTAGCGCGTGAAGGTCGAGAGCGGCACCTGCTGCCCGGTGAGCGGTGACTTGATGTAGATCTTGTTGAGCGTATCGGGGTCGCCGAGGAGGGCAGGTGTCACCTCGAGCACCACGTGGTAGCTGTTGAGCTGGGTGAAGTACTGGGTGACTTCGCGCTGGCCGAAGGCATCGTACAGCGTGTTGTCGATGAGCGCCGGCTGGATGCCGAAGCGCGCCGCCTGGTCGCGGTCGATGACCAGCGCCAGCTTGGTGCTGCTCGACTGCTGGTCGGATGCCACGTCGCGCAGCTCCGGCAGCTTCTTCAGCTCCGCGAGCAGCCGCGGCGCCCAGGTGTTGAGCTCCTCGAGATTCGCGTCCTGCAGCGTGAACTGGTACTGGGTGCGCGCCAGGCGTCCGCCGACGTTCAGGTCCTGGGAGGCCTGCAGGAATACCGTGCCGTCGGGCACCGCCGCGATCTTCCTGCGCAGCCGGTCGATGATCTGATCCGCGGTCGCGTCACGCTCATCGCGCGGCTTGAGTCCGATGATGACGAAGCCGTTGTTGAGCGGCCGCCCGCCGCCCACGAACGCCCCGTAGCTCGCGACGCCCGGGTCCTGCGAGACGACGCTCGTCAGGTTGTGCTCCAGGCGCATCATCTGGTCGAAGGACACGTCCTGGGGCGCATCCGTGAGGCCGGCGATGATGCCCGTGTCCTGCTGCGGGAAGAAACCCTTCGGCACGATCACGTACAGCCCGACCGCGACCGCCACCGTGATGAGGAAGCTCGCGAGCGTCGCACGCTGATGGCGCAGCACGAAATCGAGGCCGCGCGTGTAGTGATCGATCAGCCACTGGAAGCCGCGCTCGAGGGTCATATAAAGGCGGCTGTGCTGCGCGTGCCGCTCGTCGCGCAGGAACAGCGCGCACATCATCGGTGAGAGCGTCAGTGCGACCACCGCCGACACCGCGATCGTCATGGTCACCGTCACCGCGAACTCGCGGAACAGCCGCCCGATGATGCCGCTCATGAGCAGCAGCGGAATGAACACCGCGATCAGCGAGATGCTGATCGAGAGGATGGTGAAGCCGATCTCGCCCGCGCCCTTGATGGCGGCCTCGAGGGGCGAGAGGCCCTCCTCGATGTGGCGGTAGATGTTCTCCAGCATCACGATCGCATCGTCCACCACGAAGCCGACCGCGATGGTGAGCGCCATCAGCGACAGATTGTCGAGGCTGTAACCCACCAGGTACATGAGCGCGGCGGTGCCCATGAGCGACAGCGGCACCGTGACTCCGGGAATGGCGGTGGCCCAGAAGCTGCGCAGGAACAGGAAGATCACCAGCACCACCAGCACGATGGCGAGCAGCAGCGAGAACTCGACGTCCTTGACCGAGGCCTGGATGGTGACCGTGCGGTCGATGACCTGATCGACCTTGAGAGAGGGCGGGACCGAGGTCATGACGTGCGGCAGCGCCGCCTTGATGTTCTTCACTGCGTCGATGACGTTGGTGCCCGGCTGCTTGTAGGCGAGCAGCAGGATTCCGGTGCGGCCGTTCTGGAAGCCGCGCACCTGGGTGTTCTCGGGGCCATCCACCGCAACGCCGACGTCGCGGATGCGGATCGGCGCACCGTTGTGGTAGGCGAGGATCACGTCGTTCCAGGGCGCAGCCTTCAGCAGCTGGTCGTTGTCGTAGATGGTGAAGTTCTGCTGCGTTCCGGTGATGGCTCCCTGCGGCGAGTCCACCGTGGCGGTGGTGATGAGATTGGCGACGTCCTCGAGCTGCAGGCCCACCGCGGCGAGCTTCACCGGGTCGATCTGCACGCGCACCGCGGGCTTTTGCTGCCCGCCGACCGTTACCTGGGCGATGCCGGGCAGCTGCGACAGCTGCTGCGCGATCACGGTCTCGGCGTAGTCGTCGACGGTCGTGATCGGCAGCACGTCGGAATGCACCGCCAGGATCAGGATGGGCGAGTCGGCGGGATTCACCTTGCGCTGCGTCGGCGGCGACGGCAGATTTTTCGGCAGCTGGCCGCCGGCGGCGTCGATCGCCGTCTGCACGTCCTGCGCGGCGCCGTCGATGTTGCGGTCGAGGTTGAACTGCAGCGTGATCTGCGAGGTGCCGAGCACGCTGGTCGAGGTCATCTGTGCGACGCCCGGGATCTGGGCGAACTGCGTCTCGAGCGGCTGCGCCACCGATGAGGCCATGATCTCCGGGCTCGCGCCCGGAAGGTTGACCGAGACCAGGATGGTCGGGAAATCGACCTGCGGGAGCGGCGCGACCGGGAGCAGCGGGAAGGCGGCCACCCCCACCAGGAACAGCCCCGCCATCAGCAGCGTGGTCGCCACCGGGCGCTCGATGAAGGGACGGGAGATGTTCACGGCGCGGGCTCGGCGGCGCTGCCGCCCGTGCGTCCGAGCTTCGGGGTCCTGGTCTGGGCCGGCGCGCCCGCGGGAGCCGCAGTTCCGGCCGGTAGGCCGGCGTTGGCGGCGGTGTTGGGACGGATGTGCGCGCCGGGCTGCAGCCGGTAGAAGTTGCTGGTCACCACCTGCTGGCCGGCCGCGAGGCCCTGCTCGACGACCACCACGTCGCCGACCGGCTCGCTGGCCGTGACCGGTGTCGCCGCCACGGTGGAGTCGGCCTGCACGGTATAGGTAAAGAGCCCCTCAGGGCCGCGCTGCACCGCGACGGCCGGCACGGTGAGCACCTGGCGGCGCATCTGCGTCTGCACTCTCACGTTTACGAACTCCCCGGGCCAGAGCCGGCGCTGCTTGTTGGGCAGCGTCGCCTTGACGCGGATGGTGCCGGTGGTCTGGTCGATCTGGTTGTCGATCAGGGCGACCGTGCCTTCGTCGAGCACTTCCTTGTCGTCGCGCGACAGCGCCGCCGCCGTCACCGTGCCGCGCGCGAGCGCCGCGGAGAGCTGCGTGAAGTCCTCTTCCGGCAGGCTGAACACGATCGAGATGGGCTCGAGCTGCGTCACCACCACCATGCCGGTGGTATCGGTCGCGTGCACGTTGTTGCCGGGGTCCACCAGGCGAATGCCGGTGCGCCCATCGATCGGCGAGGTGATGCTGGTGTAGTCGAGGTTGGTGCGCGCGCTGGCGATCGCGGCGTCGTCGCTCTTGACCTGGGCGATGAGCTGCGCGATGAGCGCCCGCTGCGTATCGACGGTCTGCTTGCTGGCGAGATCCTCGGGAGCGAGCTCCTCGTAGCGCTTCATGTCGACCATCGCGTTGGCGAGCAGCGCCTGATCCTTGGCGCGCATGGCGAGGGCGCCGTCGAGCGCTGCCTGGTAGGGCCGCGGGTCGATCTGCACGAGCAGCGTGCCCTTCTTGACGTCCTGTCCCTCACGGAAGGCGACCTTGTCGATGCGCCCATCGACGCGCGCGGTCACCGTGACGGTATAGAAGGCCTGCACGGTGCCGAGCCCCTCGAGGTTCACCGGCACGTCGCCGCGGGTGACGCTCGCGATATTCACGGCCACCGCCGGCGGCGCCTTGGGGGGTGCAGAGCCCAAGTGGGCCAGCCAGTAGTATGCGCCCACCACCAGCGCGAGCACGATGGCGCCCGCGCGCGCCTTCTGCGGCGTGGATTCGAGCGACACCGGCCCGAGTTTCACAGCTTCTCCTCCTGCTGCTGCCAGCCGCCGCCGAGCGCCTGGTACAGCGACACGAGCGACTGCAGGTGCGCGTATTTCGCCTGCGCCAGGGCATCCTCGGCCGTGAACAAGGTGGTCTCCGTGTTGAGAAGCGTCAGTACGTTGATGGTGCCGGCGTGCATCTGCGCCTGCGCGAAGCGGTAGGCGCGGCGCGCCTGCTCAGTCGCCTGCTGCTGGCGGCTCACCTGGTCGGCGGTCTGCTCTACGGCGATGAGCGCGTCCTCGACGTTGGCGAGCGCCGAGATCACCGCCTTGTGATAGTCGGCGAGCAGCTCCTGATATTGGGCCTTGACGAGCGAGTAGCCGCCGGCGAGTGCTCCGCCCTGGAAGATCGGCTGCGTGAGACCTGCGCCGAGCGACCACACGCGGCTCGCCGGGGTGAGGAGCGAGGCGAGCGCCGGACTCTCGTAGCCGCCGTCGGCGGTCAGATTGATGGTCGGGAAGAAGGCGGCGCGTGCTGCCGCAATGTTGGCGTTGGCGGCGATCAGCTGCGCTTCCGCGGAGGCGACATCCGGCCTCCGCGCGAGCAGCTCCGACGGCAACCCTGGCCGCACCGCAGGCTGTGCCAGGGCATCGAGCCCGCCGCTCGTGACGTCGACGGCCTGGGGGGGTGAGCCGACGAGGATCGCAAGCGCATCGAGGCTCTGACGGAGCTGCTCGCGCAGTGGCGGAATCGTTGCGTTGACCGTCGCGACCACGGTCTGCTGCTGGGCCACGTCGAGCGCGGTGGCAATGCCGGCGCGCTCCTGGAGGTCGAGCCCGTGCAGCACCTGGGTGGCGTTGGCGAGATTCGAGTCGGCGACCGCCAGCCGGTCGCGCAGCTCGAGCGTCTGGAAGTAGCTCGTCGCGACGCCCGCCATGACGGTGAGCTCGACCGTGGCGCGGTCGTAGCGGCTGGCGTTGGCCGCGGCCGTGGCGGCGGCGAGCTGCGCGCGGTTCTTGCCGAAGAAGTCCAGCTGGTAGCTCGCCGTGAGGAGCGGACTGAAGTCGTTGCCGGTGCTGTAGGGCACGGTGGTGGCGCTGCCCGGCACCGGTGCGCGCGCACGCGTCGCCTGCCCGCTCACCGCGAGCGCCGGGAACAGCGGCGCGCCGGCGATGCGCCGCTGCGCGTCCGCCTCCTGCACGCGCGCCACGGCGGCGCGCAGGTCGTCGTTGGCGCGCTGCGCCGCGGCGATGAAGCCGTCGAGATCCGCCGAGTTGAAACCGCGCCACCACTCGCTCGCCGGCCACTCGGGCGCGGCCGGGTCGCTCGCCGTCACCCAGTGCTCGGGGGGCGGGATGTCCGGCTTGTGATAGCGGGGGCCCAGGCTGCAGGCGGCAGCGAGCAGCGCAACGCAGCCCGCGAGGCCGGCGCGCGCGAGGAGCGCTGCGGGTCTCGGCGCACGAGGCGGCGTTGCCGGGAGTACTTGCCAGGCAGGCATGGCGCCATACCTTAGGCCCCGGAAGGTTCTCCCCCGGTGGGCGAATGATTAAAGTCGGTTAATCTCTCGAACGGGGGATGGCCGCGGGGCAGGCCGCGGATCGAGTCTGTGACGCAGGCCACGACGCCGGGGGAGGTTGGTATGTCGATCAGGCTGACCGTGAATGGCGAGAGCCGTGAGCTGGATGTCGATCCCGACATGCCGCTGCTCTGGGCGATCCGCGACCACCTCGAGCTGAGCGGCACCAAGTTTGGCTGCGGCATGGCGCTCTGCGGCGCCTGTACGGTGCACATCGACGGGGCGCCGACACGCTCGTGCGTGACGCCGCTCGCGGCCGTCGCCGGCAAGAGCGTCACCACCATCGAGGGCCTGGCAACACCCGCGGGCAAGGCGGTGCAGGCGGCGTGGATCGCGCTCGACGTGCCGCAGTGCGGCTACTGCCAGAGCGGCCAGATCATGTCGGCGGCAGCGCTCCTCGGCAGCAACCAGCAGCCGAGTGATGCGGACATCGATGCTGCAATGGCCGGCAACATCTGCCGCTGCGCAACCTATGGCCGCATCCGCGGCGCCATCCACCAGGCCGCCGCTGCGCTCGCCGCGCCGCCGGCCAAGGGAGGCTGAGCCATGTATCTGCGCCACCTCAGGGACTCGGGCGCGGGCAGCGCCGGCCTGACGCGCCGCCAGTTTCTCGAGCTGACGACGCTCGCCGGTACGGGACTCACTCTCGGCGTTGTGTTGCCCGGCTGCAGCTCCGCGGGCCCGGGCGCGGGCAGCGCGCCCGCCGCGCCGCTCGAGATGCCGTTCGTGCGCATCAGTCCCGACAACACCGTCACCGTGATCTGCAAGCACCTCGAGGCGGGCCAGGGGGTGTGGACCGGGCTGCCGGCGATCGTGGCCGAGGAGCTCGACGCCTCCTGGGAGCAGATGCGCGTCGAGAGCGCGCCGGCCAGGGTGCCCATGTACGGCAACCTCGCAATGGGCGGCAAGGTGCAGCTCACCGGTGGCTCGACGGCGGTCGCCAACTCCTGGGAGCAGCTGCGCCAAGCGGGCGCCACCGCGCGCGCCATGCTGGTCGCCGCCGCCGCGCAGCACTGGAACGTGCCCGCGGCAGAGGTGACCGTCCGTGAGGGCGTGGTGGCACATGCAGCCTCGGGGCACCAGGCAAGCTTCGGCGAGCTCGCCGGCAGCGCCGCGCAGCAGCCGGTGCCGGCCAGCGTAAGCCTCAAGGATCCCGGGAGCTTTACGCTCATCGGCCGCGACAAGCTGCCGCGGCTCGATGCGCAGGCCAAGTCGACCGGCACGCAGCAGTACGCGATCGATGTACGGCTGCCCGGCATGATGACCGCGGTCGTGATGCGTCCGCCGCGCTTCGGCGCCCGGGTGAAGTCGTTCGACGCCAGCAAGAGCCGGGCCGTCGCCGGCGTGGTGGACGTGGTCGCGATCCCGCGCGGCATTGCGGTCGTGGCGCGCGACATGTACGCGGCGCACAAAGGGCGCGAGGCGCTGGCCGTGATCTGGGACGAGTCGGGCGCGGAGAAGCGCGGCACCGCGCAGCTGATGCAGGAATACCGCGCGCTGGCGCGCGGCCGGCAGGCGGTCATCGCGGCCGAGGCCGGCGATGCCGCGGCGGCGCTCGGGCACGCGGTGCACCGTGTCGAGGGCGAATTCGACTTCCCCTATCTCGCGCATGCGACCATGGAGCCGCTCACCGCGGTCTGCGCACTGGGCGCCGACAAGTGCGAGATCTGGGCGGGCTGTCAGTTCCAGACGCTCGATCAGGCGACGGCGGCCGCGATCCTCGGGCTCAAGCCCGAGCAGGTGGTCATCCATACGCTCGCCGCCGGCGGCACTTTTGGCCGCCGCGCGACTCCCGATTCCGATTACATCTCCGAAGTCACCTGGATCGCCAAGGCCACGGGCGGCAAGTACCCGGTGCGGCTCATCTGGACCCGCGAGGACGACATCACCGGCGGCCGCTACCGGCCGCTCAACTATCACCGCATCGAGGCCGGCATCGACAAGGACGGCAGGCTCGCATGGCGTCAGCGTCTGGTCGGGCAGTCGATCATGGCGGGAACGCCGTTCGAGTCGATGATGATGAAGAACGGACTCGATCCCACCGCGGTCGGCGGCAACGCCGCCGAGCAGTACGACCTCGATCATGCGCACGTCAGCTGGACGCAGCCGAAAGTCGGAGTGCCGGTGCTGTGGTGGCGCTCGGTCGAGAACACCCACACCGCCTACTCCAAGGAAGTGATGATCGATGAGCTCGCGCAGGCGGCCGGAGAGGATCCGGTGGCGTTTCGCCTCGCGCACCTCGGCAAACATCCGCGCCACGTCGCAGCCCTCAAGCTCGCGGCCGAGAAGGCGGGCTGGGACGCACCCTTCGCGAAAGCCGGCGGCCGCGGCCGCGGAGTCGCGGTGCACGAGTCCTTCGGCACCGTGGTGGCGCAGGTGGCGGAAGTCACGGTGACCGGCGACAGGATCAAGGTGGATCGCGTGGTGTGTGCGGTCGACTGCGGCATCGCCGTGACGCCGGACGTGGTGCGGGCGCAGATGCAAAGCGCCATCGGCTATGGCCTGTCGGCTGCGCTCCTCGGCGCGATCACCCTGACCGACGGGCGCGTCGATCAGAGCAACTTCCACCAGTACCAGGTACTGCGCCTGCCGGACATGCCGCGCTCCATCGAGGTGCACATCGTACCCTCGAGCAGCGCGCCCTCCGGCGTGGGCGAGCCGGGCACGCCGCCGATCGCGCCGGCGGTGGCGAATGCGGTGCGCGCGGCGACCGGCTTGCGGCTGCACCGCCTGCCGTTCGATCTCGCCGCGGCGCGGCGCGCGAGCGCCTGAGGGTGCGATCAGAGAGCGGCGAAGCGGCGCGATTCGGACGACCAGGCAGGGGCGTGCGCGAGCGCCTCCGGCACCTCTTCCGGCGTGCCGACCACCTGCCACATGTCGAGATGGCGGCGGTCCATGAAGCGCTCCTCCACCGCGTGCGCGAGCAGGCTGAGGAGCGGTGCGAAGAAGCCGCGCGTATTGACCAGTACGATCGGCCCCAGGTAGAGCCCGAGGCGCTTGAGCGTGATCGCCTCGAGCAGCTCCTCAAGCGTGCCCGAGCCGCCGGGAAGAGCGATGGCGGCCTCGCTCCTCGTCAGCATGAGGTGCTTGCGCACGCGCAGGTCTTCCACCAGCTCGAGCTCGGTGAGCCCGCGGTGTCCCCATTCGAGGTCCGCCATGAAGCGCGGCAGGATGCCGACGACCCGTCCGCCGCGCTCGAGCGCGCCGTCGGCGAGCGCGCCCATCGAGCCGGCCGCGCCGCCGCCGTAGACGATGGTGATGCCCGCCGTGGCCAGCACCTCGCCGAGCCGGCGCGCCGCGCTGCGGTAGTCGGGGTGCGAGGTGCGGCTCGAGGCGCAGTAGACGCACACGGCGCGCTCGCGGCGCGGGATGGCTGGGGAATGCATACAGACAATTATAGGTCGAGACGATCTGTTACATTCGCGGCTGCTGGCTTGAGTGGTGGTCGCCATGAATACGAATAAATCGATCGCAGCTGCAGCGAGGGACCGCGGAATGCGTCTCGGAATGACTGCTAAGCCCCGGAAATCGGCCTCCCGGCTCTACCTCACGGCGTGGCTCGCGCTCGCGGCGGTGGCCGGTACACCGCTGATGGCGCCGGCGGATGAAGCGCCCCAGGCCGAACCCGCCGCCGGCAACGGTCAGCTGCAGGAAGTCATCGTCTACGCGCGGCGCCGCGCCGAGCCCATCGAGCAGACGCCGCTCGCGATCACGGTGGAGACCGGCCAGGAGCTGCTCGAGAGCAATGCCGTGCTGCTGGAGGACGTCGGCCGCAACGTGCCCAACACCCACATGTATGCCTCGCCGCAGTCGGTGTCGGCTCTGGATGTCACCATGCGGGGACAGACCGTCAACCGCGACGCGATCGTGTTCGATCCCGCGGTGGGCCTCTACGTGGACGGCGTATACGTCGCCAACGGCCAGGGCTCGATGGCGACGCTGCTCGACGTCGACTCGGTGGAGATTCTGCGCGGCTCGCAGGGCACGCTCTTCGGGCGCGACAACACCGGCGGCTCCATCCTGCTGCTCACCAATCGTCCGGATCTCTCCGCCCCCTCGGCCGAGGCTGCGACCTCGTTCGGCGATTACGGCGAGTTCATGGCGCGCGGCATCGTCAACGTGCCGGTGAGCGATACCTTCGGCCTGCGCTTCGCGTATCAGAGCGACCAGCGTGACGGCTTCGGCTCGAGCATCTCCTCGGGACAGGACGACCTCGAGAACCAGCATCGCTGGCAGGCACGCGCCGGCGCGCTGTGGAAGCCGGACGCCGCCACCGAGGTCTACTTCACCTACGAGCACTTCGAGGCACGCGAGGCCGGTGCGATCCTGCACGGGCTCACCGGGCCGGCCCCCGGAACGCTCGTATCGCAGCTCGGCGAGGCGCTCGGGGAGTTCTCGATGATCCCGGGAATTCCCACGGTCGCCTTCCCCAGCAACCCGTTCCAGACGGACGGCAACTTCCCGGCGAGCGATGACGCGACCACCGACTCGCTGCAGCTCACCGCCTCACACACTCTCGACAACGGGCTGGCCCTCAAACTGATCCTCGGTTACCGCTACCTCGACGCCACCACCGCGCTCGACGTCGACGCCACCACGCTGCCGCTCGCCGACTCCACACTCGGCAACTACTCGAATGAGAAGAGCGCGGAGCTGCAGCTGAACGGTAAGTCGCTCGCCGACCGGCTCGACTGGGTCGGGGGCCTCTACTGGTTCCGCGACAACGGCTCGGCGCCCTCGGTGCATTCGCCCGCATCGCCCGAGTTCCTCGACGCGCTCGGCGAGGTGGCGCAGCTCACCGGATGCCCGACTGCGCCCACCTGTCTCAACCTCGGCGGTTATTTCGCGCCGCTGCCGGTGTACGAGACCAACTCGGTGATGAACAGCTCGCTCGCCGCGTACCTGCACGGCGAGTACCGGCTCACCCCGGACTGGTACGTGGCCGCGGGGCTGCGCCGCACCGGCGACCAGCGCGACCTGGACGAGAACGACTACGCGATCGTGCCCGGCGTCGGTGAGAACTGCACCATCGGCGGGGCGCCGCCCGGCCCCTGTCCACCCGACGATCACAGCGTCAGTTACCAGTTCTGGTCGTGGGAGTTCTCGACGCGCTACGTCATCACGCCGGACCTCAACGCCTACGCACGCATCGGGCGCAGCCAAAGATCCGGCGGCTGGAACGTGCCGGTCGCATCGCTCGACGACCAGCCATTCCGGCCCGAGCAGCTCACCGACTTCGAGGTCGGGCTCAAGGCCGACCTGCTGGATCACACGCTGCTCGTCAACGGCGACGTGTTCTACGGCCGCTACGACGACATGCAGCGCCTCCTGGCGCAGCTCATCGACGGCACCCCGTCCACCCTGGTGGTCAACGCCGGGCGCGCGCGGGTGAGCGGCGTGGAGCTCGAGACCAAGTGGTACATCGCGCGCCCGTTCTCGCTGCAGGGCTCGTTCGGCTACACCGACGCGCGTTATCTCAGCTTCCTCTACCAGCCGGTGCCGGGCGGCCCGGTGGTGAATCTCGCGAACAACGACTTTTACGAGACGCCGCGCTACCAGGCATCGCTCGCCGCGGTGGTCGAGATCCCGACCACGGTCGGCGATGTGACGCTGCGCGCCGACTACGCCTGGCAGGACAAGGTGCAGTTCAACGTCATCAACGATTTCAACTACCAGGGCTCCTACGGAACGCTCAACGGACGCATGGCGCTCGCGGAACCGCGGCGCCGCTGGGAGCTCGCTCTCTTCGGCGATAACCTCACCGACAAGCGCTACGCCTACACCGGCGGCACCGTCGAGGCGTTCAGCGCGACTCCCACGGGGGTAGTGCCGACGCCCACGATCGCCTGGAACATCCCGGGCGCGCCGCGCACCTACGGCATCGAGGGCATCTACCGCTGGAATCCGCGCGCTGAGTGAGGCTGCGCGTGCGCGCGCGCCGCACCGCAGCGGGGAGGGCTTGCGGCCTCGCCGCGGCGCTCGCCGTCGCGGCGCTCGCCGCGCCCGGTGCGCGCGCCGATGAAGGCGCCCTGGACCGTTTCCTCGATCCCGCCACGGCGCCGTTCATCCCGATCCCCGAGATCGACCTCGATCCCTACAGCGGCACGACTCTCGGGATCATTCCGACGGTGTTGCGCACCAACACCCAGGACCAGATCGACGAGATCATCGCCCCCGACGTCATCCGCAATCAGTACTTCGGCTGGGGCAGCCGCATGCGCGCCTTCGGCTTTCCTTCGGTGGACGAGGAATGGATGGTGGTCGGAGGCGGCAAGCAACGCGTCGAGCGCGAGTTCGACGGCCGCTACGCCGCCGGGGAGCTGCGCACGAGCGCCTGGAGCTGGTCGGTGGAGGCCGTCTACGACCGCAGCGGCAGTCCGCGCTTCTTCGGCGTCGGCAATGCATCGCTGACCGCCGACCAGACGAACTATCTCGACGATCAGGGACGCGTCGATCTGTCCCTGGGGCGCAATTTCTCCCCGGCGCTGCAGCTCGCCTACCTGCTGCGCGTGCGTTATGTCGACGTGTTGCCCGGGGTGCTGCCGCAGGTTCCCTCCATCACGACGCTGTTTCCCGGCGAGCCCGGCATCGGCACCGAGCACGAGCTGCAGCAGCGTGTCACGCTCACCTACGACACGCGTGACTCGCCCGTCATTCCGCACAGCGGCGAGCGGCTGCTGGCATACATGGGGGTGGTATCGCGTGCGTTCGCGAGCTCGGTTTCCTACACCTACGTGGGTGCCGCGGCGCAGGGTTACCAGGGGCTCGACCAGGATCTGACACTCGCCTGGCACGCCGCGCTGCGTTTCATGCCGTCGGCGCGGGGCGCACCCTTCTGGGCCCTCAGCAGCCTCGGCGGCGACCAGAGCGTGCCCGGACAGAGCGAGCCGCTGCGTTCCGAGGGTGTCGACCGCTTTATCGACCACAACCTCAGTGCGGCGGGAACCGAGCTGCGCACGCGCGTGGCGAACTTCGACGCCTTCGGTACGCAGGTAATCCTCGAGCTCGCGCCGTTCATCGACACCGGCAAGGTGTTCGCCGATGCCGGCGCGAGTCCACTCTCGCACCTGCATACCGCCGCCGGCCTCGGCGTGCGCGGTATCGCCAGCCCGCACGTGGTCGGCTACGTCGACATGGGCTACGGCCAGGGAAGGGGCGCGGTGTTCAGCGGCATCAACTATCCGTTCTGACATGGCAGAATCGCTGCCGCATGCGGTGGGAGAAGCTCAGGACTCCGGTGCTCTATCTGCTGGCGGCGGTTGCCATCCTGGTGCCGGTGGTGGCGGCCGTGTGGCAGGCGGGACATCAGAGCCTGCTGCGCCAGGAGCGGCGCGCCGCTTCCTTCGCGGCCGAGATCCTGCAGCGTAGCGACCGCATCACCGACCAGATACGCCAGGCGATCACTGAGCTGCGCGACGCTCACGCGGAGGATCCGTGCTCGGAGCGCAATCTTGCGCTGATGCGCGCGCTGGTCATCCGCTCCAACCTGCTGCTCGACGTGGGCTATCTCAGGGATGATGTGCTGCTGTGCTCCTCCTTTGGCCGCGTTCCGCTGCCACTCGGGCCGCCGACCTACACTACGGCGCTCGGCTACGTGATTCGGGTCGGCGCGCGCCATCCGCTCGCGCCGGACGCGTCCATCCTGGTGATCTCCGACCCCGGCAGCAACTACGCCGTGCTGATCAGCCCGACGCTGGCCACCGACGCCATGCCGGAGGAGAGCAACCTGGTGCTCGGCGTGATGAGCGTGCAGCGCAAGCAGATGCTGACGCTGCGCGGGCCGTTCCGCCCGGAGTGGCTCGCGAAGATCGGCAACTCGCCCGAGGGCACCTTCTACGACGGCGCCAGCGTGGTCGCGTGGCAGCGCTCGGCGCGCGGCGATTACCTGGCGTTCGCCGCGATTGGTCGGGATCGGATCGCCGAGGACGAGCGTCACATCGTATTGGTGCTGCTGCCGATCGGCGCCGCGGCCGCGGCGCTCCTGGTGTTCGTGATGGTACGTCTGGCGCGCCTGCAGGCGTCGATGCCGAGGTTGCTGCGCAGCGCCATCAGAAGGGGAGAGCTGTATCTCGTCTACCAGCCGATCGTAAATCTCGAGAGCGGGGCGTGGCAGGGCGCCGAGGCGCTGCTGCGCTGGCGCCGGCCGGGCGGCGAGCTGATCAGCCCGGAGCTCTTCATCCCGATCGCCGAGAGCCGCCAGCTGATGGGGCGCATCACGGATGCGGTGATGAGGATCTTCGAGCGCGACGCGGCGGAGCTGCTGCGCGAGCGGCCGGATTTCCACATCAGTCTGAATCTCTCGGCCACGGACATCTGCAGTCCCGACATCGTCGATCGGCTGACTGCCATGATCGGGCGCATGCGGATCTCGGCGGCCAATCTGCAGGTCGATGCCACCGAGCGCGTGTTCATGAACGTCGAGGCCAGCCGGCACAACATTCGGCTGCTGCGCGCCGCCGGCATCGCAGTCGCGATCGACGACTTCGGGACCGGCTACTCGAGCCTCTCGTATCTGCACAACCTCGAGGTCGACCGTCTCAAGATCGACCGCTCGTTCATCGACACCATCGGTACGGAGGCGGTCACGAGCCAGGTGGTGCGGCACATCATCGCGATGGCGAAGTCGCTCAACATGCAGATGATCGCCGAGGGCGTCGAGACCGCGGCGCAGGCGCAGTTCCTGCGCACACACGGCGTGCAATACGGCCAGGGGTGGCTGTTCTCCAGGCCGCTGCCGATGGAGCAGCTCATGCGGCAGCTCCCGGGGGATGCGCCGCTGCGCGCGCGTTAACACGCGGGGCGCTGCCGCGGCCATTGTCACGACGGCGCTCGCCGACGATCGAAGTTGATCCTGACGAGCTCTGAGGCGGGGCGGCAGTCGATTGCCTGGCCCGCGTGCGCGCCCCTACAATCCCAGCCCGAACGCCCGCCGACCGGCGCCTGACCTGGGTTCATGGCAAGTCAAGACCTTCCCCTGCAAGAGCTGCTCGGTCGGATAAACGGCGGACAGGCCGCCGCGGCGTTGATCGACCTCGACAGGTTGTTGCGCAGGCAGCCGGCCAATGCGGCGCTGCTGGCACTGCGCGCCGAGGCGTTGCGCCTGAGCGGACGAGCAGCGGAGGCGGTGGCCGCCTTCCGTAAGGCCGGCGAGCACGGCGCCGGAGCGCGTAACTGGCTGGCCGCCGGAGTATTGCTGGCGGCGGAGCGCGACACCGATCAGGCGGTGGAGTGCCTGCGGCGCGGGCTGGCCGAAGCACCCGACGATGGCGAGGTGCTGGACGCGCTGGTCACGACACTCTTCAACGGCAACCGCCAGCGCGAGGCGATCGATTACGCGCGCCGTCAGCTGCTGAGATCCTCCGACCCGGTACGCCTGTCGCGCGCAGCCCTGCTGCTGCAGGCTACCGATCACTACGAGGAGGCGGCGGGCGCTTTTCGCAGGATTCTCGAGCTCGCGCCGGATGATCCGGCGCTGCATGGCGCGGCACTGGTGTCGGCGCGCTTCACCTGCGACTGGGACTGGATCGAGTCACTGCAGCGCAAGATCAGCTCCTGCTATGAGCGCGGAGAGTTCGGCACGCCGCAGGAGTACCCACTGACGCACCTCACCTGGTGTGCCGACGAAGCCTGGAACCTCGGAGTCACAGGTGCATACGTGAAGCGCATGGTGCCGGCGGTCGAGCCGCTGGAGCGCCCCCGGCCGGCGGCCGCCAGCGAGCGCCTGCGGGTCGGCTATCTCTCCTCCGACTTCCGCAATCACGCCACCATGCACCTGATGGTGGGACTGTTCGAGGCGCACGATCGGCGGCGTTTCGAGGTGTTCGCGTACGACTACAGCAGCCCCGACATCTCCGAGTACCGACAGCGCTTCCTCGAAGCCGTCGAGCACATCGTGCCGATTCATACGCTGAGCGACAAACCCGCCGCGCTGCGCATCGCCGAGGATCGGCTCGACATCCTGTTCGATCTGAAGCTCTACACCGGCGGTGGCCGGCCGGGCATCCTCGCCTATCGTCCCGCACGGCTGCAGGCCGCCTACCTCGGCTTTCCCGGGAGCGCCGCGAGCGCCGACATCGATTACATCGTCGCGGATCGCTTCGTGACTCCCGACAGCAGCGCGCCGCATTTCAGCGAGGCGTTCTGCCGGCTGCCGCACAGCTACCAATGCAACGATCGCAAGCGGCCGCGGGCCGCTGACCCCGGTACGCGCGCCCTGCACGGCCTGCCCGAGGAGCGGGTAGTGTTCGCCACGTTTAATCAGTCCTATAAGGTCGATCGCGCCAGCTTCACGGTCTGGATGCGGATCCTCAGGGAGGTGCCGCACAGCGTCCTTTGGCTGCTGGGTCAGGGTGAGGCGGCAATCGCGAATCTTTCGCGCTACGCGCAGCTCGCCGGCGTTGCGCCGGAGCGGCTCGTGTTCGCCTCGTTCGCGCAGCCCCACGAGCACCTCGCGCGGCTGCAGCTCGCCGACGCCGTGCTCGACACGCTCATCTGTAACGGCCACACCACGACCTCGGACGCGCTCTGGGCCGGGGTGCCGGTGATCACCTGTCGCGGCCGGCATTTTGCCTCGCGGGTGAGTGAGAGTCTGCTGCACGCGATCGAGGTGCCGGAGCTCGTCGCGGCAGATGCCGATGACATGGTGCGGCTCGCCCAGCGCATCGGCACCGACCCCGCCTACCGCAGCGCGCTGCGCTCGCGGGTCGAGGCGAACCGGTTCAGCGCGCCGCTGTTCGACACGCTGCGCTTCACGCGCAATTTCGAGACCGCCATCGAGCTGATGGTGCAGCGGCACGCGGCCGCCGCGGCACGGACCCACATCGATGTGCCGGACTGCGGGCCGCTCGCGGCGCCCGCCGCGCCGATTCCGAGCCCCGCGGTTGCCGGCGCGCTGCGCCGGCCCTATGAGGCGTGTCCGCTGTGCGGCGCCGTTAGCGTCACCCTCGGGTTTGCCAACTGTTCCGGAAACGCGCTCTGGCACGAGCCCTTGCCGCCCACCATCGAGTGGATGCGCTGTCCAGCGTGCGGCCACATTCACTCGCGCAGTCACTGGACGGCGGCGGGACTGCTCGAGGTGCGGCGCAAGGCTCCGGCGCCGCCGCCGCTCAGCGCCGCGAATCTCGACCGCAGGCGCGCCGTCTGGGCGCCGGTCCTGGAACGAGCCACGGCGGCGCTCGGCGGTTATCGCACAGTCCTTCGCTGCGAAGGACGCCCTGTGTGGGTGGACGTCGGCTGCGGCGACGGCTCGCTGGTCATGGCGGCCGCGGACTATGGTTTTGCCGCCGTTGGCCTCGAGACGCGGGCTGAGGCGGCGGCTGGCATCCAGCGGCTCGGCTTCACGGCACTGCACAGCGACTTTCTCGAGCTCAAATTCGAGGTGGTGGTCGATGTGCTCTCGATGATGGAAGTGCTCGAGCAGCTGCCGGAGCCGCGTGCCGCGCTGCGCAAAGCGGCCCAGGTGCTGAGGCCCGGTGGCGTACTCGTCGTCAGCACGGCCGATCCCAGCGCGTCCAGCTGGCAGCTCATGGAGCATGAGAACGTCAATCCGTATTGGGCGGACCTCGAGCGGCATCACCACTTCGGTCGCGAGCGACTCTGCTCGCTCGTGAGCGAGAGCGGCTTCGAGGTGACGGCGTTCGCCATTCCCGACCGCTACAAGGCTCAGATGGAGCTGTACGCCGTGCGCGCGCCCGCACGGCAGCCTTGACATAAGCGAGCTGCCGCGTCCGCGGCGGGGCGCGCTGCGTCGTGAAGTGATTCACAGTTGGCGCAGCTGGACTCCCCGGCGCACGCCCGGCAGCAGGCGCCACCCGCACGCAGCCCACGAATTGCCGTCGCCGCCCACCCGCTCTCTCAAGGTCTGCAGGGCGCGGCCGATGACTGGGCCTGACGCATCACGCGTCACGGGAGTGGTGGCTCATGTCCTCGATATTTCTGTCCCTGACGCCGACTCAGGTTTCTGCGCTGACAACCAAGCAGATCTCGACCATAGCGCCGTCCGATTTCGCCTCGCTGAGCACCGCCCAGGCGCAGGTCCTGAATACGGTCGTAACCGGCCAGATCGGCGCGCTCTCGAGTGCCGACCTGGTGCAGATCAGCACCGCCGCGCTCGCCCTGTTCAACGCCTCCCAACTCCAGGCGCTCAGCCCAGCCGCTCTGACCGGGCTCAGCACCACGCAAGCCACCAGCCTCTCGCCGACGCAGGTGTCCGAGCTGACCAACCCGCAGGTGGCTGCGCTGAGCACTGCGGACGTCGCGGTGCTGGCGACCAACCTGAGCACGACGCAGATCGGAGCGCTCACTGCGGCGCAGGCTCCGGGGCTGAGCACGACGGTACTGGCGGCGCTTGATGCGAACACGGCGCAGATCGCTGCGATCAGCACCAAGGAGATCGCGGCGCTCAGCTCAGCGCAGATCGGTGCGATCGGCGACAATCTCACGACGACCCAGATCGCGGTGCTCTCGAGCGCCCAGGTCCAGGGTCTGAGCGCCGCCGCGGTCAACGGGCTGAGCTCGCTGCAGATCCAGGCGCTCAGCACCAAGGCGGTCCCGGGGCTCTCGGGCACGCAGCTGGCGACCCTCGCCACCAATTACCTCGGCACCGCACAGCTGCAGGCGCTCACCACCTCTCAGGTGAGCGGCATCGCCACCAGCCTCAGCAACGGGCAGCTCGGGGTGCTCACCGCCGCGCAGGCCTCGGGTCTGACGGCTGCGGTGCTCGCCAGCATCGACACCACGACGCTGAGCACCGGGCTGATCGCGGCGCTGAGCTCGACGCAGATCGGCACGATCGGCGACAACCTCACCACGGTGCAGATCGGTGCGCTTACCAGCTCGCAGGCCGCGGGCCTGAGCACGACGCAGATCGGTGCGCTCAGCTCGCTGCAGCTGCAGGCGATCAGCACCCGCGAGATCAGCTCCTTCTCCACCGCGCAGCTCTCGGCGGTCGCCGGCGGCAGCGTCAGCTACTTCAGCACCGGGCAGGTCGCGGCGATGCTGTACCAGCAGATCGCCGCCCTCGGCAGCAACCTGAGCACGACGCAGATCGGAGCACTGACTGCCGCCGAGGCCCCCGGGCTGACGAGCGCGGTCATCAGCGCCCTGAACACCGCCCAGGTGCAGGCGATCACCACCAAGGACGTGGCGTTGCTCTCCAGCGCGCAGCTGGTCGGTCTGTCGACGACACAGATCACTCAGCTGCTCACCTCGCAGGTCGCCGCGCTCACGACGACGCAGCTCGGCGAGCTGTCCACCGCACAGATGCAGGCCTTCACCGCCTCTCAGGTTCCGTACCTGGACATCTAAGGCACGCGCCGCGGCCGGGGCTTGCGCCCTCGGCCGCGGCCGCAGCTCGCGCGGGCTACACCCCGTAGTCGGTGACTCTCTGCTCGACGTCGGAGAACGACGCTCTTTGATAGCAGAGCTGCGGCAGGCATCCCCAGAATCGATCCGCTGTCTGGTAGTTGCGCCACAGGGAGTCGCAAGCGAACAGGAACGTGCGCACCGACTGGTTGGGGATCGTCGGCAGGGCTCCGTAGCGGCGCAGCAATTCAGCGGAGCGCAGGAACAGTTCAATGAGGCGGGGAGCGTAGGATCGGTTCACGATGTAGGCGGACATCGTCAGGGCGTTGAAGACCCGGTAGACGTTGGCGATCGGGGTCGCCTCCGCCGGCACGGCGAGGTTCGACGCCAGCATGAAAACATCCCAGCCGTGCTGGCAGGAGAGCGCCTGCTTTACGAGGTCCCAGAAACCCTCGTGCTGCCGGACAGCAAAGTCGTCCTCGAATATCAGGCAGTGCTCATCGGTGGTATCGAACAGCCACTGTGACAGCGCCAGTGCGTGACTCAGGGCGCAGCCCCGCGCGCCGTTCTCCGGCGTGGGCTTTGCGTCGAAGAAGCGGTAGGCCTGTGGGTCGAGGCCGAGCTTCTGCAGCTCCTGAGTGGACTCGCGCCGCCGGTCGGCTCGCGACTCGAGCCCCACGACGATGATCGACAGCCCCGGAATCGGGCTCGCAGAGAGCGGGCGAGGCGGCGTGACCCGGGCGTCCGGGGCGGCGATCGCCTCCGCCCGTTTCCCGCCCGCCAACAGCCGGTTATTGAAACAGAAGATGTTCTCGCCGCGATGCAGGAAGTCAAAGTCGCGATCGGAAATGGCGCGCAGAAAGTTCTGGGAGTTGCTCTGACCGGGCAGGAGCCAGTCGTGCAGCTCGATGATGATCAGCGCAAAGGAATCGACCCAGTCGACATTCCTCGAGAACAAGCCCGACTCGCCGCCCTCGATGTCGATCTTGCAGATGAAGGGGAAGCAGGACGCCATCGCCTCCGAGGCGAGGATCTGCGGAACGGTGATCACCCGAACCGGCAGCGTTCCGGTCGGCTCTACCCGGAAACCCCAGTCGCCCTCACCCGGGTCGGTGAGGTACGCGATACCGCCGTCGGCCCCGAGCGCCGCTTCCTGTACGATCACGTCGAGCCCGGCGCAGTTGCGGCGCAGGAGGTCCGCGTTGGCCTTCTCTGGCTCGATGGCGATGAGTCGGGCGGACGGGTACTGGAGCGCAAAATACACCGCGCTCGCGCCGATGTTGGCGCCGGCGTCGATGATTCCCGGCCGCTTTCCCTCGGCGGCGCGCTGCGCGGCATAGCGGATCAGGGTCTGGAAGCGCGCTTCAGGTACGATCGCGTAGTCGGCGTGCTGAAAGATCTGCTGGATCACGCCCTGGTCGCCGCGACTGTCGGGGCGGTAGAAGAACTCGCGCTGGCCTCCGCCTGGAAGCGGCAGCGCGAGCTGCGCGAGCCGCGAAAGCTCCTTCGGCGGCGTCGACGGTTGTAGAGCGTGCATGGCCGCGATCCCATCCCTGGTGGTCACGGACATCGTGACGGCGGCTTTTTGCCATATTTGACCGGGGCGGGATGCGATCGGGATCACATCCGCGCGCGCGCAGCGGCGGAAAGCTACGACCGGATCGGACTGGGTTTGGAGCTTCAAAGCAGAGATGCCTGTCAGCGGCGCCACAACCTCGTGAGGGTCGCCGATGATTCCCCGGCGGGAAGGGACAACCTCTTGGGGAGTCACAGCCGGGCCGCCGCCGGTCCTTGGAGGTCGCTGCAGCGATCCATTAAGATCGCCGCTGCGCGGGTGTAGTTCAATGGTAGAACTGCAGCTTCCCAAGCTGCTAACGTGGGTTCGATTCCCATCACCCGCTCCATTCACAGCCAAGACTAGCCAACCACAGTCGGCGCGGCACGCTGGCACACGTGTGTGCCGAGTCCGGCCAGCACTGGCCCGGATTGGCTACCGGTTCACACTTGGCGGCGGGCGCGGATGAGTGCTAACGGCCACAAGCGGCCGCTCGCCAGTGCGGCCAAGGTCTCCAGCAAGCGGACATTCGAGCCGTCAGAAGCTCGGCCGCCACCCCGGCAGCCCGGCGCGCCAAAAGACGAAGGCCCACATGTCCGCGTAAAGAGCATCGTTCTGTGACTTGGTGTTTTCGATGCCATGCCCGGCTTCCGCGTCGACGCGAAGCAGGATTGGACGTGCCGTTCCCGACGCTTGTAGCGCAGCCGCAAGCTTCGCCGGTTCCCATGGCGGGGTGCGCGCATCGTGCAGACCCGTCGTGATGAGCACCGGCGGATATTGAACGCCTGGACGCACGTGCTGCAGCGTGTCCATCGCATATAGATTCTTGAAGCCGTCCTCGGTCTTGATGGTCCCCGACTCCGGAATGTTGACCTGTCCCGCCGGAGTGAACTCGTCGCGCAGCGCGTTGACGCCGGGAACAAGTGCGATCGCGCCCGCG
>JASHVF010000328.1 GCA_030039615.1 Gammaproteobacteria bacterium
TCGGCGGGGCTTACGGCGCGCCGCCGCTCGGTGAGCTCGGTCCGCAGCGATCTGCGGGCCGCGCTCAGCGTGGAATCAGGCAGCGCCACCCGCCTGTGCCGGTACGAACCGTTGCTCTCGAACCAGAGCAACAGGTGGGACGAGCTGCAGCAGGTAAGGCTTTCCGCTCAAAGGCGGACCTGCACAGTGCTGCTGCAAGCACTGAGTCCCGAGGGTGTTTCAATTAGGGTCCGAGGTAACCCGGTCCGCTGTCGAACACCGCAGGCGACGCTGCGATGACTGTACACCAAGCGTGCGAACGGCGCTTGAGACCCCCGTCGCATCACAGATCGAGCTGCTGCACCTTTCCCAGGGCGCCTTCGACGCGCTCCCGCAGTGCCCGCACACGGTGGCCGGCGCCAGTGTCGACCTTGGTCTCGCGGTCGCGCAGCTTGAGGAACTCGTGCGCCAGATTGAGCGCCGCCATCACGGCGATGCGATCGAGTCCCACCACCTTGCCGCTGTCGCGGATCTCGCGCATGCGGCTGTTGAGGAACTCGGCGGCGTCCAGCAGCGCCGAACGCTCCTCGTAGGCGCATGCCACTACGTATTCCTTCTCCATGATGCGCACGCTGACGCGCGCCTGGTCGGGCGGGGTCACGCGCCGTGCTCGAGCGTCTTCAGGCGTCCGATCATGGCTTCGACCCGCGTGCGCACCTGCTCGTTCCTGTGCATCAGCGAGGCACGCTCGCCGGCCAGGGACTCGTGGCGCGCCTTGAGGGCACGGTTCTCTTCCTTCAGGTGCTCGAGCGTCGCGAGCAGCTCTTCGACGCGCTTGGTGAGACGGGTGAGCTCGAGGTCGAGTTGTGTTCTTGTAGTGTCGTTCATGGCAGGGGACTATAGAGCCGGGCTCTTCGTGCGGTCAATCGCACTCAACTATAATGCGGCCATCCGCATGAACCAGCCCGACTACGCCGAGATCGAGCAGTTGCTGAGTGCGCAGCGCTCGCTCACCGAAGCCGCCGAGGCGCACGGCACGCTCACCGGCAGTCTGTGTGCGGTGGCCGACTACGGCTTCCAGGACTGG
Source organism: Gammaproteobacteria bacterium (assembly GCA_030039615.1). Taxonomy (GTDB): domain Bacteria; phylum Pseudomonadota; class Gammaproteobacteria; order Steroidobacterales; family Steroidobacteraceae; genus 13-2-20CM-66-19. The sequence continues at coordinate 1,067 of JASHVF010000328.1, forward strand.
CTGCGGGAGATTCTGCCCGACGGCCGCGCCGATGCCGACAGCGCCGATACTCTCTACGGGCTGTTCACCACGACCAGCGCAGCGCTCGAGCAGACCGACATGGAGTTCGAGCCGTTGCTGCCGAGCGATGCGCAGCCGCTCGAGGTGCGCACCGCCGCACTGGCGCTCTGGTGCCAGGGGTTTCTCTATGGCCTCGGCTCGGGCTCGATACCCGATGCCGGCGGGCTGCCCGGAGACGTCGGCGAGATCGTGCGCGACTTCACCGAGATCACCCGCGCCGGCGTCGACCAGGAGCAGGGCGAGGACTCGAATGAGAGCGCCTACGCGGAGCTGGTCGAGTTCGTGCGGGTCGGGGTGCAGCTGCTGTTCGAGGAGCTGGCACCGGCGCGCCATGCACCCCTGCCGGCCGACGCGCCGCTGCATTAGGCGGCCGCAACGCTCATGACGAGAGACGAGTTCGGGCGCCGCCGCCACCAGCTGATGCGCCTCATGGGGCGCGACTCCATCGCGGTGCTGCCCGCGGCGCCGGTTCGCCATCGCAACAACGACGTCGAGTACCCCTACCGTCAGGACAGCGACTTTCAGTACCTGACCGGCTTCGGCGAGCCCGAGGCTGTCGCGGTCCTGGTCCCCGGACGCGCCCAGGCCGAGTACATCCTGTTCGTGCGCGAGCGCGATCCGGCACGCGAGACCTGGGACGGCCGGCGCGCCGGCCCGGCGGGAGCCGCGCGCGACTACGGCGCCGATGACGCGTTCCCCATCACGGACATCGACGAGATCCTGCCGGGCCTGCTCGAGAACCGCGCCCGGGTGTACTACACGATGGGTGCTTACGCAGACTTCGATCAGCGCGTGGTCGGGTGGGTGAACGGGCTGCGCACCCAGGCGCGCAACGGACGCCATCCGCCGCAGGAATTCGTGGCGCTCGATCACGTGCTGCACGACATGCGGCTCTACAAGTCGCGCCGCGAGCTCGAGCTCATGCGCACCGCGGCGCAGATCGCCGCGCGGGCGCACCTGCGGGTCATGCGTTTCTGCCGACCCGGGGCTACCGAGTACCAGGTGATGGCCGAGCTGCTGCACGAGTTCCGCCGCCACAACGCCGATACCGCTTACCACCCGATCGTGGGCGGCGGCGCCAACAGCTGCATTCTCCACTACCGCGAGAACGACCAGCCGCTCGAGGACGGTGCGCTGCTGCTGGTCGACGCCGGCTGCGAGTTCGAGTGCTACGCCTCGGACATCACCCGCACCTTTCCGGTCAACGGCCGCTTCACCGCCGAGCAGCGCGCGGTCTACGAGATAGTGCTGGAAGCCAATCGCGCCGCCATCGCGCGCGTGCGCCCCGGCAATCACTGGAACGAGCCGCACGAGGCAGCCGTCAGGGTCGTCACCCAGGGCCTCGTGAAGCTCGGACTCCTCAAGGGGAGGGTCGCGGCGCTGATCCGCAGCGGCGCCTACCGCCGTTTCTTCATGCACCGCACCGGCCACTGGCTCGGGCTCGACGTGCACGACGTCGGCGACTACAAGGTCGGCGACGAGTGGCGCGTGCTCGAGCCCGGCATGACGCTCAC
>JASHVF010000329.1 GCA_030039615.1 Gammaproteobacteria bacterium
CCGCCGCGCCTATTGCCGCCCCCGGGATGCGCTTGTAGAATGCGCGCCCTCCTGGTGCGGGGTGGAGCAGTCTGGCAGCTCGTCGGGCTCATAACCCGAAGGTCGCAGGTTCAAATCCTGCCCCCGCTACCACTTATAAAGCGGCGTCCGTGGCTCGCCCGAAGAGAATTGTCCCCCGCTGCTCTTGCCAGCCGCCGCTTCCAATTCGTGCACTTTGACCATGGCGTCGGCCCTCGCTTGCCGAACGCATTCCTTCAAACGGTCAGCGCTATCTTTCCGACGTGCGACTTTGTCATGAACTCCGTCTGTGCAGCAGCGATCTCTGCCAAAGGATACGTTGCGCTGACCAGCGGCCGAATCTCGCCACGCTCGATGTATCCGATGAGAGCGGGAAAGACCGCACGGTCAGGCACCGTGCACCCGCGCAGTTGGAGGTCCTTGAGATATAGCGCTCGCAGGTCAAGCTCGACGATCGGTCCGGCAATTGCGCCCGCCACGGCGTAGCGTCCGCCACGCGCCAGCACCGCGAGCAGCTGCGGGAACCGATACCCGCCCACGACATCGATCGCCGCGTGGATGCACTCTGACCCGAGTTCGCGCAGCAAATCTGCTTCGCGGGCGATCACGCGGCAGGCGCCCAGCGCTTCGATTGCCGCGGTCTTCGTTTGCCCCGCGATGGCTATCACCTGGGCGCCGCGGCGTTTCGCGAGCTGCACCGCGGCGGAGCCCACCCCGCCTGACGCGCCCGTGACCAGCACGCGCTCGCCGGCCCGCACGCCCGCGCGGGTCAACATGTTCTCCGCAGCCAGATAGGAGCAGGGAAAGGAGGCAAGCTCCACGTCGGACAGCATGCTGTGGATGGCGCAGGCATTGCTCGCCGGCACCACTGTGAACTCGGCGAATGCGCCGTTGATGTCCGAGCCGAAGTAAAGCGCAGCCCCGCTCGCAGGCCGGAGTATTGGATCGATGAGCACGCGCTGTCCGATGCGCGCGGGATCAACTCCGGGCCCTACGGCCGCGATGTGACCGCAGGCATCGGCCCCCTGTATCCGGGGGAAGCTCAGGCAATCGCCCGCCCATCCCGAGTCCTCGGCCGCCGCTTGCGGCAATGCGGCAGCACCAGTTGCAGAGGTCACCGACTTCGAGTACCAGCCGATCCTCATGTTGATGTCCGTGTTGTTGACCGCCGCGGCGCGAATTCGCACCAGCACTTCACCGGTCGTCGGCACTGGAACGGGTACGTCGCCGCGGAACACCAGCCGATCGAGGCCGCCGTGCCCGTCCAGCAGCACGGCACGCATGGTCTTGGCAGTCACGAACCGGGGCTTTGCAACATGGAGGCTCGCCGAAGCGCTGCGCGTTGCTGATCTGCGTTAAGTATCAGTAAGGCAGGCCGGCAAATCCAGCGCTGCCAGGTCTCCTGGCCAAGCTCCGGTGAGCACGGGAGCGCAATCCCGTGTCTCTCACGCTGGCCGCGCCCGCCGCAAGCGCCGTCCGCTGCGCTCGTGCGGTCCCGCATCAGCCGGCGAATCGACCCGCGGCAAAACCTGCGGCAGTGCCTGTCCCGCGCTCATTCCGTCTCTGATGAGGCGGATCATCTCCGCCTCGATCCGAGGATCGAGTGGCGGGGAGGTATAGGCAGCCAGCCGCCGCTCCACCTCCTGCCTGACGCGCTGCTCGATGCTGCTGGCGCCTTCCTGCTGCCAGGACTCGCGACTCAGGCGGTCGAAAACCCTGCCGGGAAGATACAGTTCCTTCGGCCAGTATTTGAGCGTATGCGGTGCGGTGAGCAGATGCTTGTCGCGCAGCAGTTGTCCGACGAGCTCGACGGTCGGCAAGTCCTCCTTGACCGCCAGATCGCGGCAGAAGTGCAGCGCCTGCCCGCACAGCTCGTCGTCGAAGACCAGCTTTTCCAGGCTGAACGTCAGTACGTAGTCGAGCATTCCCGGCCCGGAAACCGAATTCACGCCGGCAAGCGCGGCAAGCAAGGCTCCGCCGAAGGACTCAGCCCCCGCCTGCGCATCGAGGAATTTGCTCTCGCTGAGCGCCATATATCCCTGGGTCGGCAAGCCGAGATGCTTGGCGATCTCCACGTACGCCACGCTCAGGTGGAGCGCTTCGATGGCGGCCATGGGTGACATTGCGGTGCGCATGTGAAAGGTCGCCGGCGCGCCACCGAACAGGACCGGCGTTCCAGGCCTGACGATCTGCGCCATGGTCACTCCCGCCAGCACGTCGGCCACGTGCATGACCGTCGCGCCCACCAGGGTCACGGGCGCAATCAAGCCCATGAGCGTCACCGGCACGATCTCCACAGGGATGCCGTACGCCGCGCAATCCAGCAGATTCTGGCAGGAGTCCTCGCTGTAGCGATAAGAGCCGCTCGCGGTGACCGTGAAGATCGCCATCGGCCGCTCGATGAGGTCGGCCTGATCGCGCCGAAACAGCTCCATGAGGGCAGCCATGCGTGGGACGCCGTGCTCGCTGAAGGCCCCCGACACCACGGGCTTGAGCGAGTTACTGAGCACCAGGAAGAGCCGCCAGGCGTCCGATATCTGCGGCTCGATGTCGTTCGTCGAGAAGGCCGTAGCCAGGTAGCCGAGATTCTTCAGTCCGTCGGCGAGACGCACATACTCGATGAAGTCCCGCGTCGTGGCGGCACGCGTCTCAGCGGTGCGATGATCCAACACCTGCAGGCCGCTGGAGCCGGGCACGAAGTGCACGTGGTCGCCGGCGAGCTCGGTGTAGCGTTCGCCGCTGCGGTCGTAGAGCGTGATGCTCTTCGGAGCACTTTCGATGGCGCGCTCGACGACCGCGCTCGGAAAGAGCACGCGCTCGGCATCGTCGGCGGTGCGCGCGAGCTTCAGTCCATGACCGAGCAGTCGCTCGCGCAGCTGCGCGCCGCGGACCTCGACGCCGATCTCGGCCAGAATTCTCTTCGCCTCCCCGAGGATCGGCTCCAGCAGATCCTGCGGCACGACTCGCAGCCCCGGCCTCATGTGCCAAGCCCCGCGGTCTCACGCCCTGACATGGCCGTTGCGCGCGGCTTAAAACTCATGGCCGCAGTGCCCCGCTCGCTCACGGTACGGTAACCGGGCAGGGATTGGTCCGCGCAAGGCTTCTGATCACCATCCTCCGTGTTCCGCCGTCGTCCGTCGTGCCGGTCTCGATGTGGAACAGGCAGCGCTCGCCCGCGGGCGTTATGACCGCAAGATCCCCGACATCCCCCGCGGATTGCATCCGGTGTCGCACATAGGCGGGACCGTACTTGCGCGGCGGCAGTCCGGTGCGGATGAATGCCTCGATGTTGGCGGCGCCCCTGATCTCGCCGGCTGCCGAGGCCGTTGACCACAGCCCATCTGGATGAAAGAGGCCGGCCGCGCCTGCGGCGTCCCTGCGGTCCACACAGTCGAGAAACCGCATCAGCAGCAGTCGCCCGGAGTTTCGCCCGGCGAAGCTCGTGTGCAAGGCGTGCGCCGCGGCGGAACCCGGCTGCCTGAGCTCCGTGGCGTAGAGCTTCTGGACCTCCCGATTCTCATCGGAGCGCCGATGCAGCGCCCGTCGATCGAGGTCATAAACCGCCTGCATGCGCTTCTGCAGGATGTGGGGATCCATCGATTTAGGCTCGCCGCCGCCGCCCAGGCATCCGCCTACGCACGCCATCACCTCAATGGCAACATACTCCTCGCGCCAGGATTCGGTCGTCAGCATACGTTGCGCTGCCGCGATCCCGTTGCATATGGCTACCTTGCCCACGCCCGGAACCGCGGCTGCCTTGACCGATTCGCTGACGCCGCGCAGCGCGTGCCACTCGAGCGCCTCGGAGCCCGGCGCGCCGATGAGGTGCGAGGCAGTGCGCACCAGTGCCTCCATGACGCCGCCCGAGGCGCCGAAAATCTGGCCGGCCCCGGTACTCTCACCGAGCGGGCTGTCGAACTCGCCGTCCTCCGCGAGAGCGCCGAAGGCGATTCCGCGGTGGCGGATCATGCGGGCCAGCTCGCGCGTCGTGAGCACGTGATCCAGGTCGCCCGCCATCCCGGGGCGCATCGCCTCATCCTTCTTCGCGGTGCAGGGCATCACGCTGACGACATAGGGCTCCGCCCTGCCAGCGGCGAAGTCCGTGCCGAGAGCGCGGGCAAAGCCGCCGCGCTTGGTGAGTGCGCCGTGCATCTGCTGCGGTGATTTGGTCGTGCTCAGGTGCTTGAGGAGATCGGGTCGGTTGATTTCGAGCCAATTCACCCACCCGGGACAGCAGGAGGTGAAGAGCGGCAGATCCTTCCCTGCCTGCAGGCGCGCCAGAAGCTCGGACGCCTCCTCCATGGCGGTCAGATCGGCGCCGAAATTGGTGTCGAACACGTAATCAAAACCCAGCCGCCGCAGCGCATTGATCAATCTGCCGGTGCTGACGGTACCGGGCTTGAAGCCGAACTCTTCGCTGATGGCAATGCGCGTTGCAGGCGCGACCTGCACCGCGGAGATGCGGCGGCGTGCATCGAGTATCTGCAGCACCTCGTGCCAGTGCGGTGTCTCGACCAGCGCGCCGACCGGGCAGGCGAGCGTACACTGACCGCAGGAGATGCAGTTTGTGTCAGCGAGCGAGCTATCGAAGACGGTGACCGGAAGGCGGTCCGAGCCACGCTCGGCAAAGCCGATCACGTACTGTTGCTGCCCCTGCTCGCCGCAGGCCTCGGCGCACAAGCCGCATTCGACACACTTCGACAGCTCGCGCCAGATGCTCGGCGAGGTATGGTCGGTGGTTGCGTGCTCGGGGTGCTGCGCCGAGCCGCGCGCGATTTTAGGCCAGCGGTCCTGCCATTGATTCTCGCTGACGAGACTCTGCAACCTGCAGCTTCCATCGACCTCGCAGCGCAGACAGTCGTTGGGATGGCGCGCCAGCAGCCACGCGGCGTCCGCGGCGCGAAACTCCCGCAGGGATGCCGAGTCCGTCGTGACGACGTCACCGTCGTTGGCGAGCGTCACACACGCAGGCAGCGGGTGCTCCCGGCCCTGCACCTCCACCAGACACATGCGGCATACCGCGTGCGACGGCAGACGGGGGTGATAGCAAAGCGTCGGGATGTGTACGCCCGCTTCCCTGGCCGCACTGAATAAGGTCGAGCCCTCTGCCAAGCTGACCGGCCGGCCATTGACTGTCACCCGGATCATTGGTGCAACTGCCCCTCGAGCCCTGAAAGTGACCGGCGCGCGCCGCTCGATCCATAAGAGGATATGCGTATTCCGGGATGCTCCTTGATCGCGTCCTCTAGTCACAATGGAACGACCGGCTCCCGATTTGCAAAGCGCGGGTTACGCTTTGGATCGGGTAAGACCCGCGGCGCAGAGCCGCATACAAATGGGAGCCGGCGATGAGGAACGTACGATTTGTGGGGCTTGATGTCCATGCGGAGACGATTGCGGTGGCGGTGGCGGAAGTGAGTGGAGAGGTGCGCGGCCTCGGGATCATTCCCAATCGCGCCGAGAGTGTCGGGCGGCTGATCCGCAAGCTCGGCAAAGCTGAGCAACTGCGGGTGTGCTACGAGGCAGGCCCGACCGGGTACGTGCTGTACTGGCAGCTGGCGGCGCTGGGGGTGAAGTGCGAGGTGGTGGCGCCGACTTTGGTGCCGGTGAAGGCAGGGGATCGGGTCAAGACCGATCGACGTGATGCCGAGAAGCTTGCCCGTAGCTATCGCGCCGGAGACCTTACCCCCGTGTGGGTGCCGGATGCGGCGCATGAGGCGCTGCGCGATCTGGTGCGCGCGCGCCTTGCGGCCAAGCGCGATCAGCTGCGCGCCCGTCATCGCTTGAGCAAGTTCCTGTTGCGCCACGGGCGGCGAGCCCCCGAGGGCACTACTGCCTGGTGCGAGAAGTACCTGCAGTGGATCAAGGCGCACGTGCGCTTCGAGCAGAACGCCCAGGAACTCACTCTCGCGGACTACCTGCACGAGGTCGAGCATGCCGCCGAGCGCATCGTGCGGCTCGAGCGTTCGATCGATGCCTCGATCGAGAGGCTCCCGGTGAAGATGCGTACGGTGATCGAGGCGCTGCAGAGCCTGCGCGGCATTGCCCAGATCAGTGCCGTGTCGATCATGGCCGAGGTGGGGGAGCTGTCGCGCTTTGCCCATCCGCGACAGCTGATGGGGTACTCCGGAGCGGTCTGCCGAGAGCACTCCAGTGGTCCGCGTATCCGGCGCGGACCGATCAGCAAAGCGGGCAATGCCCACCTGCGGCGCATCGTGGTGGAGGCGGCCTGGGCTTACCGGCACCGCCCGGCAGTGGGTAAGACGCTCGCCACCCGGCAGCGCCGCAGCAGCCCCGCCGTGACCGCCCTCGCCTGGAAGGCGCAGCAGCGGCTGCACCAGCGCTACATGCGGCTCATGGCGAGGGGCAAAAACAAGCAGCAGACGATTACCGCGGTGGGGCGCGAGCTCTTGGGCTTCATCTGGGCGATCGGCGTGCACGTGGAACGGGAGGTCAACCTGCCGCTGAGGCAGGCTGCCTGAGCCACTCAACGAGTCACAGGACACAGAGGGTGAAAAGCGCAAGCAGACAGCGGCTGCGGTGGCACGCGGTAAAGGAGAATCCTCGACGTATCCTATGCGGTAGCCTCCGGGCCGAACCCGCGCCTCTAGTCGCAAGGCAGCTCCCGACGGATCACGACCATGATGGCGAGTGCTCGCACTCGATCCACGAATATCAGAGTGATCAACCGTCGCACTTCGCTGCCGCGGCCGTTGTCTGCTTGCACTTGATCCTTCAAGAATCATGAAGACCACCGATCAACTACTACTTGACCGGTCGTTCCATATCAGGATCGTCGATGCTTCCTGGCGGTCACCGCCAGGATGATTGCCGTTGCGGGGTTGAACGCGTGCATGCACCGGTGTTGTCCAGCGTCAGGCCGCGGGTTGCCGGCTGGCAGGATGCGCTCGCCATCGCGGTCGTGCTCACGGCCATCGTGCTGCTCGGTGCCGGCGCGCGGGAAATGTTCGCGCCCCTGGATTACGCGCGTCCGGGGGCGATCTCGCTCGCTCCGACGGCCCTGCCCCTCTATACGCTGCGCACGCTGCTGCGCATGCTCGCGGCTCTGGTCGTCTCGAGCGTCTTCACCTTCATATATGCGACTGCGGCAGCCAAGAGCCGGCGGGCGGAGCTGGTACTGATCCCGCTCCTCGACGTGCTGCAGTCCGTACCGGTACTCGGTTATCTGTCGTTCACCGTCGTGTTCTTCGTCTCGGCCTTTCCGGGCAGCGAGCTTGGTCCCGAGCTCGCGGCGATATTCGCCATTTTCACCAGCCAGGCCTGGAACATGGCCTTCAGCTTCTACCAGTCGTTGCGCATGGTGCCGCGCGATCTCGACGAGGCCAGCCGCAGCTTCCGCTCCTCCGCGTGGCAGCGCTTCTGGCACCTGGAGGTGCCGTTCGCCATCCCGGGGCTGGTGTGGAACATCATGATGTCGGTCTCGGGAGGATGGTTCTTCGTGGTGGCCTCCGAGGCGATCACCGTGGGCAATGTGCAGATTGCGCTTCCGGGCGTCGGCTCGTATGTGGCGCGCGCGATCGAGGAGCGCGACCTCGGCGCGGTCGGCTGGGCGATCGTGGCCATGAGCGCAGCGATCGTGCTCTACGATCAGCTGTTGTTCAGGCCCCTGGTGGCCTGGAGTGAGAGGTTCCGCTTCGAGCAGACCGCAGCGCAGGTCGTGCCCCGCAGCTGGGCCGGAATGCTCTTTGGCCGCTCGCGGCTCTTTCAGGCATTGCACGCGCATCTGGCACCCCGCCTGCAGCGCGTGGCGGGCGCGCGGCTCGAATGGCCGTCCCTGCCGGGGCGTCGTTCGCTCGCGCCGTTCCCGCGGCGGCTGGGTGACGGCCTCTGGCTGCTCGTCATCGCCGTCGTGGTCGGCTACCTGGTATGGGAGTTCTGGCGCTTCGCACGGGCATCGCTCACCTGGGATGACGTGGGCGTGGCCGTCGCCAGCGGTGCGCTCACGCTCGCACGCGTGGTGCTGCTCGTGGCGCTTGCGTCCATCATCTGGGTGCCGATCGGCATCGCCATCGGGTTGCGGCCGCGACTCACCGCGATCATTCAGCCGATGGCGCAGTTTCTCGCGGCGTTTCCCGCCAATCTGCTCTTTCCGCTCGCCGTCTACCTGATCGTGCGCTTCGGCCTCGCCCCGGCAGTGTGGCTCAGCCCCCTCATGATTCTCGGCACCCAGTGGTACATCCTCTTCAATGTCATCGCCGGCGCTAGCGCTTTTCCCAGCGACCTGCGTGAGGCCGCCGCGAGCTTTCGCGTCCGCTCGCTGCGCTGGTGGACGAACGTGATACTGCCGGGGGTGTTCCCCTACTTCGTCACCGGGGCGATCACGGCCTCGGGCGGCGCATGGAATGCCAGCATCGTCTCCGAAGTCGTCAGCTGGGGCACGACCCGTCTCGATGCGGGCGGTCTCGGCGCCTACATCACCCGCATGACCGAAGCCGGAGACTATCCCCGCATCGCGCTCGGGGTTGCGGTGATGTCGGCCATCGTAGTCGCGATGAATCGTCTGCTGTGGCGGCCGCTCTATGCATTCGCCGAACGGCGGACCCGCCTGGAGTGACCGGCCGTGGCCGACGCATCCTCCTGTCTCCTCGATCTGCGCCAGGTGCGCATGGTCTACGCCAGGCCCGGCGGCGAGCCGCTCGAGGTGCTGAGCGGCGTCGACCTCAAGGTTGGCCGGGGCGAGATCGTGGGGCTCCTCGGGCGCTCCGGCTCGGGCAAGTCCACCCTGTTGCGCATCGCCGCGGGGTTGATCAGGCCCACGGCGGACGAGGTGCTCTATCGCGCAGAGCCTCTCCGCGGACCCGCGGCCGGAATCGCGGTGGTTTTTCAGACCTTCGCCCTTTACCCGTGGCTCACCGTGCAGCACAACGTCGAGCTCGGCCTCGACGCGCTGCAGCTGGCGCAGGCCGAGCGCCAGCGGCGCGCGCTCGAAGCGATCGATCTCATTGGACTCGATGGTTTCCAGTCGGCCTATCCGCGCGAGCTTTCGGGCGGCATGCGCCAGAGAGTCGGCTTCGCGCGTGCGATCGTCAGCGATCCGCGGCTGCTGCTCATGGATGAGCCGTTCTCGGCGCTCGATGTGCTGACCGCCGAGACGCTGCGCACCGACTTCCTCGATCTGTGGGTCGATGGCCGCCTGCCGATCGAGGGGATGCTGCTCGTGACACATAACATCGAGGAGGCCGTGCTGATGTGCGATCGGATCCTGATTCTGGCAGCGCATCCCGGTCATATCGCCGCACAGGTTCGCGTCAGCCTGACGCATCCGCGTGATCGCTTCAGCGCGGCGTTTCGCGCCGTGGTCGATGAGATTTATGCCGGCCTCACGGCGCGCATTGCCGAGTCGGCCGGGGCATACACCGGCCTCGGACAGCTGTTGCCTCCGGTGTCGGTCAATCGACTCAATGGCTTCGTGGAGATGCTGGCCTCACCCTCCTACGGCGGGCGCTGCGAGCTGGCGCAGCTTGCCACAGCCCTCGCCCTCAAGGTGAACGAACTGCTGCCCGTCGCGACCGCGCTGCACATTCTTGAGCTCGTCGAGCTGCGTCAGGGATCGATTCATCTCACGGCTGCGGGCCGCGTATACGCGGCCGCCGGTACCGAAGAGCGCAAGCGTCTGTTCCGCGAGCACCTGCTGCGGTTCGTACCACTCGCCTCGCACATACATCAGGTGCTCGAGGAGCGCTCCGACCGGCGCGCGCCGCGCGAGCGCTTCGAGCTCGAGCTGCAGGATCACCTGAGTCGCGACGACGCCGACCGGACATTGCAGGTGGTGACCGACTGGGGACGGTACGCCGAGCTGTTCGCCTACCACGCTCGTTCGAAGAGCTTCGCTGTTGGCTCGCCTGCCCTCTGACGAGCGGCGCCCCCCGTTCTAGCGACAACTACCTACGGACTGCGATTTGTCCGTATGTGAGCCATCAGGCAGCGGCGCTAGGTTGCCCGCATCCGGAACTAAGGGGGAATTGCCATGGCCATCAATGTTGCACAGCAGCCCATAATCCCACGGGTAAAGCCCGCGACGACGGGCATCCATCCGGCCTTCATCACGGCCTGGTTCTTCTGTCTGCTCTTTTACTTCATCCAGTATGCAGTGCGCTCGGCTCCGAGCGTCATGCTCCCGGAGCTGACGACCGCCTTCGGACTCACCACTCTCGGAGTGAGCTCGCTCCTCGGGCTCTACTACTACACCTACTCCACCTTCGCGATCGTGGCGGGAGCCTCACTCGATCGCTGGGGAGCGAAGTACACGATTCCCATCGGAGTGCTGCTCCTGGCGATAGGGATCGGCATGTTCGGTCTCGGCATTGCCTGGGCGGCCCAGATCGGGCGCTTGCTGCAGGGCGCCGGCGCGGCCTTTGCGTTCGTCGGCGCCGTGTACCTCGCCACCCATGGTTTTCCGGCGAAATGGCTCGCGACGGCGGTCGGCTTCACGCAATGCGTGGGAATGCTGGGCGGCTCTGCCGGGCAATTCGCCGTCGCACCGCTGGTGCACGGCCCGATCAGCTGGCAGCAGTTCTGGCTGTACGCCGGGATCGTTACGCTGATCATCGCGCTCCTGTTGCTGATCGCAACCCCGCGCCGCGAGGAACCGCCGGCGCAGGGCGCCGTGTGGACGATGTTTGCACCCTTCAAGACCGTGCTCAGCAATCCACAGTCCTACCTCTGCGGGTTGAGTGCCGGACTGCTGTTCCTGCCGACTACCGTCGGCGGGATGATCTGGGGTGTGGCGTTCCTGCGTCAGGGCTGGCATCTCGGCTATACCGAGGCCGTCAACCGCGCTTCGATGGTGCCGCTCGGCTGGGTGATCGGCGCGCCGGTCCTCGGCTACATCGCCGACCACTTCGGGCGCCGCAAACCCGTGCTGTTCAGCGGCATCGTCCTGATGATCGTCTCGGCAGCCGCGATTCTTTATCTGCCCGCCAACACGGCGCCGCCATACCTGCTCGGCTTCCTGCTGGGATTTGGCTCGGGAGCCGCGATGATTCCGTACTCGATCATCAAGGAAGTGAATCCCGACAACGTCAAGGGCAGCGCGACTGGCGCGATCAACTTCCTGGTGTTTGTGATGAGCGCCTTCGCCGCACCGTTCTATGGCTGGCTGCTGCAGCGGCTCTCCGGCGGCGCGCCACTCACTCTGTCCATCTTCCGGCAGGGCGGTAACGGGCTGATCCTCGGCATGGTGATCGCGCTCATCCTGGCCTGGTTCATCCGCGAGACCGGCTGGGCCGCCAAGCGCACCTGAGCATCAGTCATCCGGGAGGCTCTTATGGAACGCGAGATGATGCACCGTCTGCTGCGCGACATGCTGCTGTCGCGCGTCTTCGAGGAGCGGGCCGCAGAGGAGTACCAGAAAGGCAATATCGTGGGCTTCCTGCACCTCTATCCGGGCGAGGAGGCGGTCGCCGCCGGCGTCATCAACGCCGCGGGTCCGGCCGATTACATCGTCAGCACCTACCGCGAGCATGCTCACGCCCTGGTGCGCGGCGTGCCGGCACGCGCAGTGATGGCGGAGCTGTTTGGACGAGCGACCGGCATGTCCGGGGGCATGGGCGGCTCGATGCACATGTTCGACCGCCAGCGCCGCTTCATGGGCGGCTACGGCATCGTCGGTGAGACCTACCCGATCGCGATCGGGATCGGCTATGCGGTCATGCTGCGCGCCCTGCCGGAGACCGTGATCTGCTTCTTCGGCGACGGCGCGGTGCCGCAGGGAACGTTCCACGAGTCGCTCAACATGGCGGCGCTATGGCGGCTGCCGGTGCTGTTCGTCTGTGAGAACAATCACTACGCGATCGGCACCGAGATACATCGTCACTCGGCGGTCCCCGAGGTATACAAGCGCGCCGCCGCCTACAACATCCCCGCCGAGAAGGTCGACGGCATGGACGTACTCAAGGTCTATGCGGCCACTCGCCATGCGCTCGATCGCATCCGCCGTGCCGGCGGCCCGCAGTTCCTCGAGTTCGAGACCTACCGGTATCGCGGCCACTCCATGGCCGATCCGGGAGCTTACCGGCCGCCGGTGGAGGTAAAGGCCTTTCAGGCCATCGATCCCCTCACGGTCGGCGCGCGTGCGATCGAATTCCGCTACCCGACGGCCGCCGAGCTCGCCGAGGTGGGGCCCGACAATATCGGCCGGCTCACCGAGCATATGATCTCCGCCGGTCACCTCGAGGAGGCCGAGATCGCGCAACTCAGGAAGGACGTCGAGGCGGAGGTCGAGGATGCGGTGCAGTTCTCCCTCGCGAGCCCGCAACCGACGATGGACGACGCGTGGCGTCATCTGCACTGCAATCGTCATCATGAACAGCTGCTGACGGCCTGAGGAGTCGCATATGACGCAGGAACTACTCTACTGGCAGGCACTCAACCGGGCTCTGGACGCCGAGATGGCGGCCGACGAGTCGGTTTTCATCCTCGGCGAGGATGTCGGCCTCTACGGCGGCAGCTATCGGGTGACCGAAGGTTTGTACGCCAAGTACGGCGAGGCGCGGGTGCGCGATACGCCGATTTCCGAGAACAGCTTCACCGGCCTCGGAGTCGGCGCCGCTCTGGTCGGTATGCGGCCCGTGGTCGAGATCATGACGATCAACTTCGCGATGCTGGCGCTCGACTCGATCGTCAACGGCGCCGCGAAGATTCCCTTCATGTCCGGCGGCCAGTTTCCGATGCCGCTCGTCATCCGCGTCCCGGGAGGGATCGCGCGACAGCTCGCCGCGCAGCACGCCCAGCGGCTCGAATCCATGTTCATGAATGTACCGGGTCTGCGCGTCGCGGTGCCCGCGACCCCGCAGGATGCCTACTGGCAGCTGCGCCAGGCGATTGCCTCCGATGAACCGGTCGTGCTGCTCGAGCACGAGGTCCTGTACTTTACCAAAGGACCGGTGGACCCCATGGCGGAGCCGCCGCCGATTCATCAGGCGGCAATTCGCCGCTCGGGCAAGGACCTCACCCTCATCGGCTACTCGCGCAGCGCGCTGCAGGTGCAGGAAGCCGCCGTGGAGCTGGCGAAGGAAGGCATCGAGGCGGAGGCGATCGACCTGCGCAGCCTCAATCCGATCGACTGGCAGACGCTCATCGACTCGGTCAACAAAACTCATCGCGCGCTCATCGTCGAGGAGGACTGTCGCCACGCGGGCGCAGGCGCCGAGATCGCCGCCAGCCTTGCCGAGCGTTGCTTCTTCTCCCTCGATGCGCCCGTGCAGCGCGTCGCCGGGCTCGATCTGCCGACGCCCTACAACGGAGCACTGGAGGCGGCGAGCATCCCGCGCGTAGCGGACATCGTCGCGGCTGCGCGCGCGCTGATCGGAGCCAAGGAAAAGGCCGCTGCATGAAGCACCCGATCGCCATGCCTGCTCTGTCGGACACGATGAGCAACGGGCGACTGGTCAAGTGGCTCAAGGCGGCCGGCGATCCGATCAGGCATGGCGAGGTCATTGCCGAGATCGAGACGGACAAGGCCATCATGGATGTCGAGGCGTTCCGCGACGGCTTCCTGAGCGGGCCCCTTGCCCCGGTGGACGCGGAGCTCCCGGTGGGGCAGGCGATCGGATATACCGCCGATACGGCGGCCGAGGCTGCGGATGGGGCGGCTCGGGAGGCGATGACGCAGAATTCCGAGGCGCCACCTGCGCCGGCGCCTGCGCCGCCGGCTACTGTCCCGGCTCCGGCCCCCGCCGGCGCGGCCGGCGTGCAACCCCTGCCGCCCTCGCCAGGCACGCGCGCCTCGCCCTACGCACGGCGGCTCGCGCAGGACCTCGGGGTCGATCTGACGCAGACCGCCTCGGGCGCCGCGCCCCTGCATGCGGCGGAGGTGCTCGCGGCGGCCTCGCGTCCGGTCGCCGCGCCCGATCTGGCGGCCGGGCCGCCGTACCACATCGAGCGCAACACGAGCTTCCGCGAGGCAACCGCCCGGGCGATGATCGCGAGCGCCGGGACACCGACCTTTCGCGTCACCGCGGCGCTGCCACTCGGCTCGCTGATCGCGAAGGCCCGGGCGGAAGGACGCTCACTGAGCGTGCTGCTCGCACGTGCCTGCGCGCTCAGCATCGCCGAGCATCCCTTATTCAACGCCGTATACACGCCGCAAGGCATCGCGCACCGCGAGCGAATCGATATTGCGATCGCAGTGGACTCCCCGGATGGCCTCATCACCCCGGTACTGCGCGACGTCGCGCGCCGTTCGCCGCTCGCGCTCCTTGGTGACTGGCGCGTGCTGCTCGAGAAAGCGCGCACGCGGCGGCTGACGCCCGCCGAATATAGCGGCGCGACCTTCTATCTGTCGGATCTCGGCGTATTTCCGGCGGTCTACAGTTTTGAATCGATCGTTCCACAGGGAGCCGCCGCGCTGCTCTCGGTCGCGGCACTCCAAGGTCAGCAGGCGCTGTGCACGCTCAATTGCGATCACCGCGTCGTGTTCGGAGGCGATGCGGCGCGCTTCCTCGAGACGCTCGCAAAGCACATCGCTGCGCTCGCCACCTGAGGCCGGATGAGCCGGCCGCGAGCGGGAAGTCCGCCGGCGTCGAGGACAGTGGCCGGAGCCTGGGGCGCTCGTCGCGGTGGCGGATGCGCAGCCACCTAGGTAGCATTCCAACAATCGCGGAGTCAGCCCCATGAGCACGAAAATTCGGCGGATACTGGTCGCAATTCGCGATCTGCGCCACGCGCCCCGGAACGAATTGCGCAAGGCCGCCGCGTTGGCTCGCCGCTCCGGCGCAAGGATCGAGCTGTTCCACGCAATCGAGGAGCCGGATCCGGGCCGCAGCTACCCCGAGACGATCACCCGCGCGCAGCTGCGCAGCCAGCGGGCGCAGATCGTCGAGCGGGCCGAGGCGCGGCTCGAGCGTTTTGCGCGCACCGAGCTGCCGGGCCTGAAGGTCTCCTGGTCGACGTCCTTTGAGCATCCCGCATACCATGCAGTCGTCCGCCGG
Source organism: Gammaproteobacteria bacterium (assembly GCA_030039615.1). GTDB lineage: Bacteria > Pseudomonadota > Gammaproteobacteria > Steroidobacterales > Steroidobacteraceae > 13-2-20CM-66-19. Next base: position 14,970 of record JASHVF010000329.1, read on the forward strand.
GCGCTGCGCAGCCGCGCGGATCTCGTCATCGCTGCGACGCGCGGCCATCGCTTTGGCGCCCGGCTGGTACTGCGGAACGTCGATTGGGAGCTGATTCGACACTGTGCGGTACCTTTGTTGCTGGTCAAGTCGCGGCGCCCTTATCGTCGACCCGTGATCCTCGCCGCCGTGGACCCCTTCCATATCGGTGCCAGCGCCAGCGGCCTCGATGCGCGATTGCTGGACGCGGCGCGCCAGTTTGCGCAGCTGCTGCACGGGACGACCTTGGTGTTTCACGCCTATATGCCGCTGGTGATGGCTCAACCATCGGGAGTGGGCGCGGCCCCGCTCATGATGATGCCGCCGGCGGTCGAGGAAGCCCACGGTGAAGAGGTCGTGCGCACCATCGAGCGGCTCGCGAGTCGCGCCGGCATCGCACGCGGCCGCTGCCAGGTGTGCATGGGGGAAGTGGCGGATGAGCTGAGCGCGCTGGCACGGCGTACGCGCGCCGACCTGGTCGTCATGGGGGCCATGTCCAGGTCTGCGCTGGCGCGGCTGTTCATCGGCAACACGGCCGAGCACGTGCTCGACCGCCTGAGCTGCGACGTCCTGGTCGTCAAGCCCCCCGGTTTCCGAGCGCGCGGGCAATAGCCTGAGGGCACACAGACTGAGGGTGGCTGCGGCGCTGCTGCTCGCCGCAATGGCGCCATGTGCGCGCGCCGACGCGGTACGCACTACCTTCGGCTACGGGGAAGACGTCGATCTCTACGCGCTGGTGGTGCAGCTGGATCGGGCGGCGCCGCTGCGCCAATACGACGACTGGGATCTGACGGAGCACCTTGACCTCGGAATCGGCGAATTCCAGGGTCATCGCGCCTCCACTGCCTCGCAGAATTCGACCCGGGCGCTCGCGGCGGTCGGCAAGCTGCGGCTTCAGCACCGGGATGCCCGACCCCTGAGCCCGTTCGTCGAATTCGGCCTCGGCCTGGGGGGCTTCTCCGAGACCACGATCGGCGGCGTGCGTCACCTCGGCGGCGACTTCGAGTTCACCGAGGTGCTGCGGACCGGCGTGCGCTTCGGTGCGCACCATCAATACGAGTTCTCGCTGGCGGGCCAGCACTTCTCCAATGCCGGGCTCTTTCCCCCCAATGAGGGGATCACTTACCTCAGTGTTTCGCTCGGCTGGTACTTCCACTGACCGGCGGACCTAGGCATTTACTCGTATTCGCAGCCACCGGCGGATTGGCCAATATCGGCGACCATGGGTAAACGGTGGGCCATCGTCGCGGCGGCGGTGCTGCTTGCGAGCGGACCGGTGTCGCTCGGGCAGCCGGTTGCGGCAGGCGCAGGGCAGCCGCCTGCTGCAGCGGCAAGCCCCTGGACCGCGGCGCAGCTCGATCAGCTGACGGCGCCCGTGGCTTTGTACCCCGATCCGCTGCTCGGCTCTATTCTGGCGGCCTCGACCTACCCTCTCGAGGTGGTCGAGGCGGCTCGCTGGCTCCAGGATCCCGCTCACGCGGCACTTACGGGCGATGCACTGGCGGCGGCCGTCGACGCGCAGCGCTGGGATCCAAGCATCAAGTCGCTGGTACCTTTCCCCGCGGTGCTGCGTTTCATGGAC
>JASHVF010000330.1 GCA_030039615.1 Gammaproteobacteria bacterium
CAGGCGGCGAGCGCGATCCACAGGACTTGCTTGAGGCTCTTGCGAGCGAGCTTCGCGGCAGTCCATGGCCCGCGGTCGAGCTTCATGCGACGCGAGCGCGAGCCCTCGGTCCACTGCTCGATCCACACGAACAGCTCCGTCCACACGGTCTGCGGGCACGCGTAGCCGCACCACAGCCGCCCGGCGAGCGCGGTGACGAAGAACAGCGACAACGCGGCAATGATGAGCAGCAGCGCCAGGTAGAGAAAGTCCTGGGGCCAGAGCGTGAGTCCGAACAGGTGAAACTTGCGCGCCGGCAGGTCGAAGAGCACCGCCTGATGCCCGTCCCAGTCGAGCCACGCCACGCCGTAGAAGACACCGAGCAGCGCGACGACCGCCGCCTGCCGCAGACGCGTGAAGCGGCCGCTGATCTCGCGCGGATAGATTTTCTCCGCCGCGGCGTAGAACGTACCAGCCGCGGGCTCGGAATCGGGCAGCGCCCGCAGACGCGAGGCGTTCATGGGCCGCCCGCACGGCGGTCGCCGCCCGCGTGGTGCGCGGTGCGCACCAGGTAGAGGCTGAGTGCGCTCGCGACCGCGCCGACACTCCAGAAGAAGACGAAGCCGAGCGCGTAGCCGGCCTCGCGGTCGATGCCGGCGAACAGGCGCGGCCCCACATCGCGCAGCAGCGCCGGGTCGATGGCCGCGAAGAACAGCAGGCTCGCGCCGCAGGCGGCGAGGAACGACGGCCACAGCACCAGAGCGAGATCGAGACCGCGCGCGCGTCGCTCGGGCTCAGGCGAGGCGCTCGGACTCATGGAGACTCACTGCGGGTGCGACAGGCTGTAGACGTATGCGGCCAGCAGCCGGATCTTGTCGTCCCCGAGCCACGCATGCGCCGGCATTTTACCGTGTCGTCCCTCGCTGATGGTCTTGCGCAGTGTGGCCTCGGAACCGCCGTACAGCCAGATGTCGTCCGTCAGGTTCTTCGAGCCGATGGCGGGATTGCCCTTGGCGTCCACTCCATGGCAGGCGGCGCACAGCGCGAAGCGCGCCTTGCCGGCAGCCACCTTGTCCGGTGGGGCGGCGTGGCCGCTCAGGCTGCGTACATAAGCCACCACCTCATCGACCCCCTCGGCTCCGAGCACCGTACCGAGCGGGGGCATGGTGCCCTCGCGGCCGAAAGTGATCGACTTGACGATGTCCTCGGGCGTGCCGCCGTAGAGCCAGTCGTTGTCGGTGAGGTCGGGGAAGCCCGGACCGCCACGCGCGTCCGAGCCGTGACAGTTGATGCAGTTGGTGGCGAACAGGCTTCGTCCCAGTGCCAGCGCCTTCGGATCCCTGGAGAGCTCGAGCACGCTGCGGCCGGCGAATGTCGCGTAGACCGGGGCGTACTCGCGGTCGGCGCGCGCGAGCTCCTCGCGGTACTGACGGTCCTCGGTCCAGCCGAGCGCGCCGCGCCCGACGCCGGGATACAGCAGCAAGTAGCCGAGCCCAAAGAGCATCGTCAGGAAGAACAGGATCAGCCACCAGCGCGGCAGCGGATTGTTGCGCTCACGCAGGTCGCCGTCCCAGACGTGATCCTTGACCGCGCCCTCGGCCACCTCGCCCGGTTTGCGCCGCGCGGTCACCCAGATGAGCCAGCCGCAGGCGAGTATGTTGAGGACGGTGGCGATCGCGATGAGCGTCGTGGTCACGGGACTCATGGGCGGCCTCCCTTGGCGTCGCCCCCCGGATCTTCATGCGGCTCGTCGAACGGCAGCCGGGCGGCGGCCTCCCAGGTCTTGCGGCGGCGGCCGCTCCAGGCCCACACGCACAATGCGATGAATGACAGAAACCACACGACCGTCACGGCGCTGCCGAGCGTCTCGAGATCGAGGTGCATCACTTTTCTCCTGAGCCGCGCGGGCGCGCGAGCCCGAGCGCTTGCAGATAGGCGATCAAGGCATCCATCTCGGTCTTGTCCTTGACCGCCGCGGGGGCCGCGGCGATGTCGGCGTCCGTGTACGGTGTGCCGAGCATGCGCAGCACCCGCAGCTTCTTCTGCAGCAGCTCGCCGTCGATCGATGCACTCGCGAGCCAGGGAAAGCCGGGCATATTGGATTCGGGAACGACGTCGCGCGGGTTGCGCAGGTGCATCCGGTGCCAGTCGTCGCTGTAGCGTCCGCCGACGCGGGCGAGGTCGGGGCCGGTGCGCTTGGAGCCCCACTGGAACGGATGATCGTACTGCGACTCGGCCGCGACCGAATACGGCCCGTAGCGCTCGGTCTCACTGCGGAACGGGCGGATCATCTGCGAATGACACAGGTAGCAGCCCTCGCGCTCGTACACGTCGAAGCCGGCCTGCTCGAGCGGCGTGCGCGGCGTGACGTGCACGGCGCCCTGCTTGGCCGCCGCGGTGGTGACGAGCGGAATGACCTCGACGAACCCGCCGACGCTGATCACCAGGATGATCAGCACGATGAGCAGCCCCAGCTTGCGCTCGATCAGGTCATGATTCATGGCTGCGCTCCACTCGCCGCAACGCGCGCGGCTGCCGGATAGGCCATGTCGGCAGGCGGCGCCGGTACGCGCACCGGCTCGGGAGTCTCGCCGCGGATGGTTTTCCAGACGTTGTAGGCCATGACGAACATGCCGCTGAAGAACAGCGCACCGCCCATGAGCCGCACCAGATAGAAGGGATAAGTGGCCTTGACGCTCTCGATGAAGCTGTAGGTCAACGTGCCGTCGTCGTTGACCGCGCGCCACATGAGTCCCTGCATGACGCCGGCGATCCACATCGCCGTGATGTACAGCACTACCCCGATGGTCGACATCCAGAAGTGCACGTCGATCAGCTTCACGCTGTACATCTGCTGGCGGTTGAAGAGCCGCGGAATGAGGTAATACATGGTGCCGATGGTCATCATGGCGACCCAGCCGAGCGCCCCCGAGTGCACGTGCCCGATGACCCAGTCGGTGTAGTGGGAGAGGGCATTCACGGTCTTGATCGACATCATCGGACCTTCGAAGGTCGACATGCCGTAGAAGGACAGCGCCACGATCATGAACTTGAGGATCGGGTCGGTGCGCAGTTTGTCCCAGGCACCCGAGAGCGTCATGATGCCGTTGATCATGTCGCCCCACGACGGCGCGAGCAGCAGCACCGAGAACACCATGCCGATCGACTGCACCCAGTCGGGGAGCGAGGTGTAGTGCAGGTGATGGGGCCCCGCCCAGATGTATACGGAGATCAGCGCCCAGAAATGCACCACCGACAGGCGGTAGGAGTAAATGGGCCGCTGCGCCTGCTTCGGCACGAAGTAATACATCATGCCGAGGAAGCCGGCGGTGAGGAAGAAACCGACGGCGTTGTGCCCGTACCACCACTGCATCATGGCGTCGATGGCGCCGGCGTAGATGACGTAGGACTTCGTCAGGCTCACCGGGATCGCGAGATTGTTGAATACGTGCAGCACGGCGATCGTGATGATGTAGGCGGCGAAGAACCAGTTGGCGACGTAGATGTGCTGCACCCGCCGCTTGGCGATCGTGCCGAAAAACACCACCGCGTACACCACCCAGACGATGGTGATCAGCAGATCGATGGGCCACTCGAGCTCGGCATACTCCTTGCCCTGGGTGATGCCGAGCGGCAGCGTGATGGCGGCCGCGACGATCACGGCCTGCCAGCCCCAGAAGGTGAAGGCCGCCAGCTTGTCGCCGAAGAGGCGTACGTGGCAGGTGCGCTGCACGCAGTAGTAGGACGAGGCGAACAGCGCACAGCCGCCGAAGGCGAAGATCACCGCATTGGTGTGCAGCGGTCGCAGCCGGCTGTAGGTGAGCCACGGAATGTCGAAGTTGAGCGCCGGCCAGTAAAGCTGGGCGGCGATCAGCACGCCCACCGCCATGCCGACGATGCCCCACACGACAGTCATGATCGCGAACTGGCGTACGACCTTGTCGTTGTACGTCTCGGTCAGATACATGAATCCATCCCTCCGCTCCGCTGCGCCTGCCAGGCGCAGAGCTTCGTTGCCGCAGTGGCGGCCGCGCGCAGCAGACCATCTTCCGGGCGCGGCACCTATAAGGAGTTGTGCTTAGGACGCGCGTCCGGCAATGCCGCGATGCGGTCGCGGCGGCGGGCTCGGGAGGGCGCGCTACCGGGCGCTAGCGGCGCGCGC
>JASHVF010000331.1 GCA_030039615.1 Gammaproteobacteria bacterium
TGCACGCGGCCCAGAGAGGAGACCCTGGGCGGGGCGGATTTATTCCCGCCGCCCGGCCCTGAGGTTCGCCGCGTCGACCGTGTTGGAGAGCAGCATGGCGATGGTCATGGGACCCAGGCCCCCCGGAACCGGGGTGATCCAGCCGGCGCGCCGGGCGGCAGCCTCGAACTCGACGTCGCCCACCAGCTTGCCGTCGCTCGCGCGGTTGATGCCGACGTCGAACACCGCGGCACCGGGCCGTACCCATGCGCCAGGGATGAAGCCCGCCTTGCCGACCGCCGCGACCAGCACCTCGGCACGCTCGACTTCCGCGCGCAGATCGCGCGTGCCGGTGTGGCACACCGTCACCGTCGAGCGCGCCAGCAGCAGCTCGAGCGCCATCGGCCGCCCGACGATGTTGGAAGCCCCGACCACCGTGGCGCGCAGCCCGGTGAGGGCAATGCCGTAGGCCTCCGCCAGCTTGATGACCCCATAGGGCGTGCAGGGGCGCAGCCGCGGACGCTTCTGTGCCAGCAGCCCCGTGTTGACGGGGTGGAAACCGTCGACGTCCTTGGCCGGATCGACGGCGTCCATCACGCGGTCGGCGTTCACTCCCTTCGGCAGCGGCAGCTGTATGAGGATGCCGTCGACGCGCTCGTCGTGATTCAGGGCGTGCACCAGCGCGAGTATCTGCGCCTCGGGTGTCGTGGCCGGCAGATCGTGGGCGAAGGATTCGATGCCGGCCTCGAGCGAGGACTTGCGCTTGTTGCGCACGTAGACACTCGAGGCCGGATCCTCGCCCACCTGCACCACGGCGAGTCCAGGCCGGCGTCCGTGGCGCGCCGCGAACTCGGCGGCGCGCGTCGCCACCGCGGCGCGCACCCGCGCCGCCACCGCCTTGCCGTCGAGCAACAGGGCGCCGCCGGCGGTAGGCACCGCCTCCATGGTCGAGGCGCCCATCAGTAGCGGTAGTGCTCGGGCTTGTAGGGCCCGGCCCGGTCCACGCCGATGTAGCGGGCCTGGGCGTCGCTGAGCTGCGAGAGCTCCACGTTGAGCTTCTGCAGCTGCAGACGCGCCACTTTCTCATCGAGCAGCTTCGGCAGCACGTACACGCCGACCGGATACTTGCCGGTGTTGGTGTAGAGATCGATCTGCGCGATCACCTGATTAGCGAAGCTCGAGCTCATCACGTAGCTCGGGTGCCCGGTGCCGCAACCGAGGTTCACCAGCCGCCCCTCGGCGAGCAGGATCAGCCGCCGGCCGTCGGGCAGGATCACGTGGTCCACCTGCGGCTTGATGTTCTCCCACCTGTACTGCTTCAGGCTCGCGACGTCGATCTCGCTGTCGAAGTGCCCGATGTTGCAGACGATCGAGTTGTGCTTCATGCGCTTCATGTGATCATGCGTGATCACGTGGAAGTTGCCGGTGGCGGTCACGAAGATGTCGGCCTTGTCGGCCGCGTAGTCCATGGTGACCACCCGGTAGCCCTCCATCGCCGCCTGCAGCGCGCAGATCGGGTCGATCTCGGTCACCCACACCTGCGCCGACAGCGCCCGCAGTGCCTGCGCGCAGCCCTTGCCGACGTCGCCGTAGCCGCACACCACGGCGATCTTGCCGGCCACCATGACGTCGGTGGCGCGCTTGATGGCGTCCACCAGCGACTCGCGGCAGCCGTACAGGTTGTCGAATTTGCTCTTGGTCACCGAATCGTTGACGTTGATCGCTGGAAAGGCGAGCTTGCCGTCCTTCGCCATCTGGTAGAGGCGCTTCACCCCCGTGGTGGTCTCCTCGGTGACGCCCTTCACGTGGCCGATGCGGCTCGAGTACCACCTGGGGTCGCTCTTGAGATGGGCGCGGATCGAGGCGAACAGCGCCTGCTCCTCCTCGTTGGCGGGCTTACCCGTCACGCCCGGGTCGCTCTCGGCGCGCACGCCGAGGTGCAGCAGCAGCGTGGCGTCGCCGCCGTCGTCGAGGATCATGTTGGCGTGAGCGCCGCCGGGCCACTCGAAGATGCGGTGGGTGTACTCCCAGTAGTCATCGAGCGACTCGCCCTTCCAGGCGAACACCGGCGTGCCGCGCGCGGCGATGGCGGCGGCGGCGTGGTCCTGGGTCGAGAAGATGTTGCAGGAGGCCCAGCGCACCGCGGCGCCGAGCGCCTGCAGCGTCTCGATCAGCACCGCGGTCTGGATCGTCATGTGGAGCGAGCCCGCGATGCGCGCGCCGCGCAGCGGCTGCGTGGCCATGAACTCCTCGCGGATCGCCATGAGGCCGGGCATCTCGGTCTCGGCGATCGCGATCTCCTTGCGGCCCCAGTCGGCGAGCGCGAGGTCGGCGACCTTGTGGTCGGCCTTGGGTGCGGCGGGTTTCAATGTGGCGTTCATACTCGATACTCCGTAGACAGAGCGAGCGCCGTGTGGTTGAGCCCTAAGGCCGCCGAGCCTGGCAGGGCTGCGGTGGACTCTGCGGCCACCGGCCCTGTCGCAACGCTCCTCAGCGCGCCGGGTGCGCCGCCGGTGGCGGCTGCATGCAGATGAGCCTCAGGCCGCGCGCGCTCCTTTGCTGTCGGCGGCGAGCTGCGCGGCCCGGTCGGTGCGCTCCCAGGTGAATTCGGGCTCGCTGCGCCCGAAGTGTCCGTAGGCCGCGGTCCGCTGGTAGATCGGCCGCACCAGGTCGAGCATTTCGCGCAGCCCGTAGGGCGTGAGATCGAAGTGCTTGCGCACCAGCTGCGTCAGGTGCTCGCGCGACAGGCGGCTGGTGCCGAAGGTCTCGACCATGATCGAGGTCGGCTCGGCGACGCCGATCGCGTACGACACCTGCACCTCGCAGCGCTCGGCGAGCCCCGCGGCGACGATATTCTTGGCGACGTAGCGCGCCGCGTACGCGGCCGAGCGGTCGACCTTGGAGGGGTCCTTGCCGGAGAAGGCGCCACCGCCGTGGCGCGCATAGCCGCCGTAGGTGTCGACGATGATCTTGCGGCCCGTGAGCCCGCAATCTCCGACCGGCCCACCGATGACGAAGCGGCCCGTCGGGTTGATGTGGTACTTGGTGCGCTTGTCCACCCATTTGGCCGGCAGGACGGGCTTGAGGATCTCCTCCATCACCGCCTCGCGCAGCACCCTGGTCGAGACCTCGTCGCTGTGCTGCGTCGAGAGCACCACCGCCTCGATGCCGACCGGCTCCTGGTCCTCGTAGCGCAGCGTCACCTGGCTCTTGGCGTCGGGGCGCAGCCACGGGAGCTTGCCCGCCTTGCGCACCTGTGCCTGGCGCTTCACCAGACGGTGCGCCAGCGTGATCGGCGCCGGCATCAATACGTCGGTTTCGTTGGTGGCATAGCCGAACATCAGCCCCTGATCGCCGGCCCCCTGCTTGCGCTCGTCCTTGCGGTCGACGCCCTGGGCAATGTCGGGCGATTGCTTGCCGATGATGTTGACAACGCCGCAGCTGGCGCCGTCGAAGCCCATCTCGGAGGAGTCGTAGCCGATGTCGAGCACGGTCTTGCGCACCAGCGACTCGACGTCCACCCAGGCGCTGGTCGTGACCTCCCCCGCCACGACGACGACCCCGGTCTTCACCAGCGTCTCGCAGGCGACGCGGCCGCGCGGGTCTTCCTTGAGGATGGCGTCCAGCACCGCGTCCGAGATCTGGTCCGCTACCTTGTCCGGGTGGCCCTCGGAGACAGACTCGGAGGTGAAGAGATAATCGTTCGACATCTGGCGCACTTTCCCGATTCGGATTGCCAAAGCACTCAGTTTAACCCAGCCGGGCCGCTCCCGCCGTCATGCTCGTAAGCCTCTCCTGGAACCCGCTGCGGCTGAAATGGTGGTTCTGCGTGCCCCGGGACTCGATCTTTATGGCGCCCATGAGCGAGGCAATATGTCCCGTGGTGCGCCAGTCGAGGCCATGCAGCAGCCCGTGGATGAGCCCGGCGCGATAGGCGTCCCCGCAGCCGGTGGGATCGACCACCGCGCGGACCGGTGCCGCCGGCACCTCGATGGCGCCATCCCGCGTGTGGATGGTGGACCCGGCCGCGCCGTGCGTGATGATCAGCGCGGCCACCCGCCGGGCGAGCCCGCCGGCGCTCCAGCCGGTCTTCTGCTGCACCATCTGCCATTCGTAGTCGTTGAGCGTGACCCAGGTGGCCTGCGAGACGAAGCGCTCGAGGTCCTCGCCGCCGAACATGGGCAGCCCCTGGCCCGGATCGAAGATGAAAGGGATGCGCGCCGCGGCGAATTGCTCGGCATGGCGGACCATGCCCTCGCGCCCGTCCGGGGCGACGATGCCGATGGCGATGCCGTGCGCATCGGCGACCTGGTTGAGGTGCGAGTGCTGCATCGCGCCCGGATGGAACGCGGTGATCTGGTTATCGTCGAGGTCGGTGGTGATGAAGGCCTGGGCGGTGAGCTCGGAGTCGATCACACGAACGTGGTCGGCGTGCACGCCCGCCCGGTGCAGCCACTCGCTGTAGGGCCCGAAGTCGCGCCCCACCGTCGCCATCGGATAGCCGACGTCACCGAGCAGCGCCAGGTTGTAGGCGATGTTGCCGGCGCAGCCGCCGTACTCCCGGCGCAGCTGCGGCACCAGGAACGACACGCTCAGCATGTGGATCTTGTCGGGCAGGATGTGATTGGCGAAGCGGTCGCCGAACACCATGATGGTGTCATAGGCCAGCGAGCCGCAAATCAGCGCCCGGCCCCGCCCGGGGCCCGTCACGGCTTGGCGCCCGCGGCGGGCGCTGCGGGCTGGGACGGGGCGGGCGCCTTGCTCGCCTCATGGAGAAGTGCCACCGCCCCCCTGGCCACGTCGGAGAGCCCGGCACCCTGGCGCGCCTCGTAGTACTTCAGCATCTGCGCGCGCATGCGTGGATCCCAGTAGCGCTGCAGGTGTGCCGCCACCTCGCGCGCGGCCTGCTCGCCGGACGCGCCGGAAAAGAAGCTGCCGATCTCGTTGGCCATCTTGATGAGCAGGTCGATGTTCATGTCACTTCGGTGAGTCGTTCGGGGTGGGCATACACGACATGCTGGTCGCGCCGCGCAAAGGCAACCAGTGTAACTCCGCTGCGCATTGCGAGCCGGACCGCGAACGCCGTCGGGGCCGAGAGCGCCACCAGGAACGGGATGCCGACCGTGGCGCACTTCTGCACCATCTCATAGCTCGCGCGACTGGTAATCAGCATATAACCCGCCGCCAGATCGGCCCCCGCGCGCGTCAGCGCGCCGATGGTCTTGTCGAGCGCGTTGTGCCGTCCGACATCCTCGCGCACCACGCGGATGCCCTCCCCGGGTACCACCCAGGCGGCGGCGTGCACGCTGCCGGTGCGTGCATTGATCGGCTGCAGCTGCGCGAGCTGCTCGATGGCGGCGTGCAGTCCGGCCACCGTCACCTTGACGCCGGCCGGCACGGGCGCGGGATCGCGGATCGCGTCCGCCGCAGTCTCGGCACCGCACAGGCCGCAACCGGTGCGTCCGCTGAGATTGCGGCGGCGCTGCAGCAGCTGCGTAAAGCGCTCCCACGCGACCGTGACATGCACATCGACTGAGGCGGCGCCGTGGCGCACCTCGACCGCGCGGATCTCCTCGGGCCGGGCCACCAGGCCCTCGCTGAGGGTAAAGCCGACCGCGTAGTCCTCGAGGTCGGCCGGCGTGGCGAGCATCACCACGTGCGGCACGTCGTGATAGACGAGCGCCACCGGCATCTCCTCGGCGACCTGGTCGGTGGTGTGCGTGGTGGCGCCGCGCGACCAGCGCTCGACGCTGACCTCGGCGCTGACGCCCGGCGCCGGCG
>JASHVF010000332.1 GCA_030039615.1 Gammaproteobacteria bacterium
CGCGAGCGACGCGATCTTGCTGGTCGCATGGCGCGCCACGGCGGTGGCGAGCTCGCCGGGCGCGATCCCGCCGCCGTCGTCGCGCACCCGGATCAGGGCGATGCCGCCGCGCTCGACGTCGATCTCGATGCGGCGCGCGAGCGCGTCCAGGCTGTTCTCGACGAGCTCCTTGACGACCGAAGCCGGGCGCTCGATCACCTCGCCGGCGGCGATCTGGTCGACGAGCTCACTCGGCAGGATGCGGATGGGCATTGGGCATGGGAGCTGAGCGCGCGCCAGGCAGGCGCGCTGCGCAGTGTACCGTCGATCACTGCGCCGCTGCGGCAGGGATCGCGATGGCGGCGGCGGGCGTGACGTCGGCGGCGCTCGCGACGCGCCGCTCCTGCTTGAAGCGGGTGCCGTCGGGCGGGTTCTGCACGAAGTAGCTGCGCACGCCGCCGAAGATGGCATCCGCCAGCCGCGCCTGCTGCGCGGGGTTGTTGAGGCGGCGCTCCTCGGCCGGATTGGAGATATAGGCGGTCTCGATGAGCATCGAGGGAATTGCCGGGGACTTCAGCACCACGAAGCCGGCGCGCTGCACCTGCGCCTTGCGCACTTCGCCGACGCTCTCGAGAGCTGCCACGACCCGCTCGGCCGCCGTGGCGGAGAGGCCGATGGATTCCTGCTGCACCAGATCGAGCACCACCGGCCTGGCGGCGCCGGCGTCGTCGAGTGCGCCGCCCATGAGGTCCGCGGCATTCTGACCTTCGGCGAGCTCGCGCGCCGCCTGACTCGATGCGCCATGCACCGAGAGGATGTAGACCGAGGCACCCGAGATGCTGCGGTCGGCGATGGAATCGGCATGCACGGAGATGAACATGTCGGCGTGCGCCGCATGGGCGCGCCCGATGCGGTCGCGAAGCTCGAGGAACTCATCGCGGTCGCGCGTCAGCACCGCGTGCATGCCGGGCGCGGCGTTGATGTGCTCGGCGAGCGCGCGGGCGATCGCCAGCGTCACGTCCTTCTCGCGCGTGCCGCCGTGGCCGATGGCGCCGGGATCGAGGCCGCCGTGTCCGGCATCCACCGCGATGATGACGTCACGATCGCCATCGCCGGGCGCGTGCGCGGCGCGCACGATCTTCGGCTCCGGGTCGCGGGCCGCGGAGGGATCGCCGAGCGCCACCGTGACCTGCCGCCCTGCGCCGCCGTTGCTCGCAGCGCTGTGCACCGCGACGGCGGACTTCAGCTCCACCACGATGCGCAGCGTCCCGCCCGGCTGGCGACCGATGCGCACGCCGGTGACGAGGCCGCTCGCGGCCGGCACCGGGATGTCGCGATCGGCGTGGGTGCCCGGCAGATCGATGACCGCGCGATCGGGATTGTCGAGGGTGAACACCTTGGCGGCAGCGCCGTCGCTCAGCGAGAGAGTGATGAGCGCCGCCTCCGGCGTCGCGGACATCTGAATCGAGCGCAGCTGCGCGCCGTTCGCCGGCGAATGCACAGCGGCAAACGCCAGGCCGGCGGTTACGCTGACAAGAAAAGTCTTTCTAATCATAGTCTTCGGTGCGCAACCTCTAATCTACGGCGTTCGCAGATCACTTTCAAGTTCGACCAGCCAGGCGGCGCCGAGTGCGGAACCCGAAGTGAGCTCGATGTCATGCCCGCCGGGCGAGGCGGCGAAGGTCGCGGTGAGATCGGCCGGCGGCAGCCGGCTGCCCCCGTGCTCGGGCCACTCGATGAGCCAGAGGTACCCCGGTAGCGCCCATTCGCGCAGACCCAACGTCTCGAGCTCGGACGAAGACCGCAGGCGATACAGGTCGAGGTGCACGAGCGTGCAGCGCTCCGAGGCGTACTGCTCGAGCAGCGTATAGGTGGGGCTGCGTACCGGAGCTGCCACGCCCATGCCACGCGCGAAGCCGCGCGCGAACGTCGTCTTGCCGGAGCCGAGCTCACCCCTGAGGTACAGCACCGCGAGCGCCGGCGGCGCGGGCGGGCGCGCCGCGGCGAGCCGCGCGCCGAGATCCTCCGTCTCCCGTTCCGAGTGCGTACGGGTGCGCATCGGAGGCGCCGCTAGAGATTCACCGCGTGGTGCAGCTCCCGCGCCAGGTCGCTCGCCAGCACGCCGCGCTCGCCGCCGCGGGCGGCGGCATCGCCCGCCATCGCATGCACCAGCACACCGACCCGCGCCGCCGCCCAGGGGTCGCGGCACTGAGCGAGGATGCCGGCGATCGCACCCGTGAGCACATCGCCGGTGCCCGCGCTCGCCATGCCGGGATTACCACGCTCGCACACGCCCGGGGTGTGATCGGTGGCGCCGACCAGGGTACCGGCGCCCTTGAGGACGATGGTGCCGTGATAGCGCTCGAGCAGCCGGTCGAGCGCCACCAGGCGGTCCTGTTGGATCTCCTGGATGGTGACGCCGAGGAGCCGCGCGGCCTCGCCCGGGTGCGGTGTCAGGATCCAGTCCGCGCGCGGACGGACCGGGGATTCCGCCAGCAGATTGAGCGCATCGGCATCCACTACCAGCGGCTTGTCCGAGGCGAGCACCGCATCGAGCGCCGCGCGCGCCCAGGCGCTGCGGCCCAGGCCCGGTCCGATGGCGACGACGTCGAACCGCTCGAGCACCTCGGCGAGCGTGCGTGGCTCGGAGAGCGCCAGACAGATGAGCTCCGGCCGGCCGGCCGCGATCGCCGCGACGTTCTCGGGCGCGGTCGCGACCGTCGTGAGCCCCGCCCCGACCCGCAGGCACGCCTCCCCGGCGAGGCGCGTCGCGCCCGGCATGCCGCTGCCGCTGCCGACGATCAGCACCCGGCCGAAGTCGCCCTTGTTCGCTGCCCGGCGCCGCCGCGGCAGCGCCGCGGGTATCTCTGCCTGGACGATGCGCGTGAGTCGCGGCGCCAGGTCCTCGGGCGGCTCGAGCTCCAGGTCGTCGAAAACGACGGCACCCGTGAATTCAGGTCCGTCGCCGACCAGAAGTCCGGTCTTCAGTGCCCCGAAGGTCAGGGTGCTGTCGGCGCGCACCGCTTCCCCGAGCGCCACGCCGGCGTCCGCATCGAGCCCCGAAGGCACATCGAGCGCGAACACCGGCCGGCCGCTCGAGTTGACGGCGTGGATCGCGGCGGCGTACTCCGGGCGCACGCCGCCCCTGAGCCCCGTGCCGAGCAGCGCATCCACCACGATCTCGCCCTCGGGGAGCAGCGCCGGCGCGAAGCTGCGCGCCTCTCCGCCGCTCGCGCGGAAGTCCTCGAAGGCCAGCCGTGCCTCACCCTTCAGCCGCTGCGGATCGGCGACCGTGAGCACCGTGGCGGTGAGTCCCGCCGCCTGCGCGAAGCGCGCCAGCACGTAGCCGTCGCCGCCGTTGTTGCCGCCTCCGCAGACGATGACGATGCGGTGCGCCAGCGGGTAGCGCGAGCGCAGGTGCCGCAGCGCCGCCTCACCCGCGCGCTTCATCAGCGTGTAGCCGGGAATGCCCAGCGCTTCGATCGCGTGGGCGTCGAGGGCGCGCACCTGCGCGCTGGAGTACAAGGCGATCGGCAGCGCCATCGTCTCATTATACTGACGGGGCTGATTGCACCATGAAGGCATCTCCCGGCATCGATCTGCACGAGGCCAAACACGCTCTGGTGGCCGAGGCCCGTGCCCTGGGCTTCGATGCCCTCGGCGTCGCCGCGGTCGAGATCCCCGAGGACGAGCAGTACCTGATCCGCTGGCTGGACCAGGGCCTGCACGGGGAAATGGACTACATGCAGCGCCACGCCAGCCTGCGCGCCCACCCGCAGCGACTGCTCCCCGGAGCTCTGCGTGTGGTGAGCGCGCGCATGGACTACTGGCCGGGGGAGGCGCGCGCCGCGGACGCGGTGCTGGCCGATCCGACGCTCGGCTATGTGTCGCGCTATGCGCTGGGGCGCGACTATCACAAGGTGTTGCGGCGCACGCTGGCGCGGCTCGCGACCGCCCTGGCGCAGCGCGTCGGCCATTTCGGCTACCGCGTGTGCGTCGATAGCGCCCCGGTGCTCGAGAAGGCGCACGCCCGCAATGCCGGGCTGGGATGGATCGGCAAGCACACCAATCTCATCGCGCGCGATGCGGGCTCGTGGTTCTTCCTGGGCGAGATGCTCACCGATCTGCCGCTGCCGGTCGACACGCGCGCCACGGCGCACTGTGGCAGCTGCCGGGCGTGCATCCCGGCCTGCCCTACCGGGGCGATCGTTGCGCCCTGGCGGCTCGATGCCAGGCGCTGCATCTCCTACCTCACGATCGAGCACAAGAGCGCGATACCCGAGGAGCTGCGCCCGGCGCTCGGCAATCGCATCTACGGCTGCGACGACTGTCAGCTGGTGTGCCCCTGGAACAAGTTCGCGCGCGCGGCGGCGCACCCCGACTTCAAGGTGCGCCACGCGCTCGATGCGAGCTCGCTCCCCGAGCTGTTCGCCTGGACGCAGGCCGAGTTCGAGGCGCGCATGCGCGGCTCGGCGATCTACCGTCTCGGCTACGAGCGCTGGTCGCGCAACATCGCGGTCGCCCTCGGCAATGCACCGACGACGCCGGCGGTGCTGCGCGCGCTGCAATCGCGGCGCGCGGACGCTTCATCCCTGGTGCGCGAGCACGTGGCGTGGGCGCTGCAACGCCACCCGCCGGCGGGGCCGAAGCGCGGCCACGACTAATCTCCGGGCCGCGCCACCTGGACGTTGTCGATGAGGCGCGCCTTGCCGAGGCGCGCGGCGGTGAGAATGACCAGGGCGCGCGCGTCGGCGCTCGGCGTGGCGAGATCCTCGGCGCGGCGCACCGAGAAGTAGTCGGGTCGCAAGCCCGCCCGCTCGAGCTCCTGGAATCCGAAGCGCTCGATGCTGGCGAAGTCCGCATCGCCCGAGCGCACGCGTGCCGCGGCCGCGGTCAGCGTCCTGAAGATGACCGGCGCAAGCTTGCGTTCGGCGGCCGTCAGATACTGATTGCGCGAGCTCAGGGCGAGTCCGTCCGTGTCACGCAGCGTCGGCGCCCCGACGATCTCCACCCGCATGCAAAGCTCGGTCACCATGCGGCGGATGACCGTGAGCTGCTGGAAGTCCTTCTCGCCGAACACCGCGACGTCCGGCTCGACGATGTGGAACAGCTTGGCGACCACGGTGCTCACGCCCTCCATGTGCCCGGGGCGGAACTCCCCTTCGAGGATGCGCGACAGGCCCGGGACCTCGACGCGCGCGGCGCGCTCGGAGCCGTGCGGATAGATCTCGGCGACGTCCGGCATGAACATGAGGTCGCAGCCGGCATCGGCCAGCATGCGCTCGTCCTCGTGCGGCGTGCGCGGGTAGTGAGCGAAGTCCTCGTTGGGACCGAACTGCATGGGGTTGACGAAGATACTCGAGACGAAGCGTTCGCCGTAGCGGCGCGCCGTCTCGATGAGGCTGACGTGGCCGGCGTGCAGGTTGCCCATGGTGGGGACGAACACCACGCGCGCGCCGGCGCGGCGCCACGCCTGCACCCGCTCGCGAACCGCACTGATGGTGGCTACGGTCTCCATGGACTAAAGGCCCGCGAGGCGCACGCGGCGGCGCCGCGGCTTCAGAAGCAGTGCTCGGGCGCGGGGTACTCGCGCGTCTTCACCGCGCGCACGTAGCGCTTGAGCGCCTCGAGATTGTCGCCCGCGCCTTCCATGAAGTTGCGCACGAAGCGGGGCTTGCGCCCGGTGGTGATGTCGAGCATGTCGTAGAGCACGAGGATCTGGCCGTCGACGTCGGGGCCCGCGCCGATGCCGATCACCGGGACGTGCAGCGCCTCGGTGATAGTCTTGCCGAGGCCCGCCGGCACGCACTCGAGCAGCACGACGTCCGCTCCGGCCGCCTCCAGCTGGCGGGCCTCATCGAGCAGCCGCGCCGCGGCCTCGCGCTCGCGACCCTGCACGCGAAAGCCCCCGGTCTTGTGTACCGACTGGGGCTTGAGCCCCAGATGCGCACACACGGCGATGTCGTGCCCGGCGAGAAACTCGACGATCTCCGTCTGCTTGCCGCCGGACTCGAGCTTCACCATCTGCGCCCCACCCTCCTGCATGAGGCGCACGGCGTTCGCGAGCGCCAGCTCCTTGGTCGGGTAGCTCATGAAGGGCATGTCGCAGATGAGGAACGGACGCTGCAGGCCGCGCGCCACGGCGGCGGTGTGGTAGACCATGTCGTCCATCGACACCGGCACGGTCGTATCGTGCCCCTGAATCACCATGCCGAGCGTGTCGCCCACCAACACCACGTCGACATCCGCGGCATCGAGCAGCTGCGCGAAGCTCGCGTCATAGCAGGTGAGGCACGCGATCTTCTCGTGGTCCGACTTCATGCGCTGCAGCGTCGCCAGCGTTACCGGCGGCCGGCCGCTGTCCTTCTGCAGGTGTTTGTACATCGGCATGGGCGTGAGTGTAACTAGATCGCGCGGCTGCGCAATGGATTGTAGTAGAGCCGCCCGCGGCTCATGCGCTTGATGGCGGCGAGCAGCT
This sequence comes from Gammaproteobacteria bacterium, assembly GCA_030039615.1. Lineage (GTDB taxonomy): Bacteria > Pseudomonadota > Gammaproteobacteria > Steroidobacterales > Steroidobacteraceae > 13-2-20CM-66-19. Next base: position 6,458 of record JASHVF010000332.1, read on the forward strand.
CGTCGTAGTCGCGCTGGTTGGCAATCGGATCGATGGAGGCGGCGTTGACGATCAGCAGCGGCGCCGCGTCGAACTCGTGGAAGAAACGCGCGTACGCCTGATTGAGGCGCTCCAGGTAGCCGCGGTCGATGTACTGCTCGTATGCCACGCCGCGCCGCGCGATGCGCTCGAGCAGCACGTCGACCGGCGCCTGCAGGTATACGACCAGATCGGGCTTCGGCACCTGGATGTCGAGCCTTGCGTACAGCTGCTCGTAGAGCGCGTACTCGGCGTCATCGAGAGTCACACGGGCAAACAGCCGGTCCTTCTCCAGCAGATAATCCGCCACCCGTACCTGGGCGAACAGGTCCTGCTGCTTGAGCGCGGCGAGCTGCTGCGCCCGCTGCAGCAGGAAATACAGCTGCGCCGGCAGCGCACCGGCGCGGGGATTGCGGTAGAAGCGCTCGAGAAACGGGTTGTGGGCCGCCTCCTCGAGCACCGCCTGCGCCCCGAGGCTGGTGCACACGCGCTTCGCGAGGCTGGTCTTGCCGACACCGATCGGGCCTTCGACCGCGATGAAGCGATGAGTGGTTTCGTTCGCCATGTGTATGAGTCGCGCCGCGTGCCTAGAGCCGCGTCAGGCCCTCGGCCGGGAGTCTGCCGGCGAGCTCGGCCACGCGTCCGAGCCCGGGAAGATCGAGATCCGGGGCAATGTCGGCCAGAGGATACAGAACGAAATTGCGCTCCGGTATCCCGGGGTGCGGCAGCGTGAGACGGGGCCCGCTGCGGCGCTCGCGCGCGTAGCAAAGCAGATCCAGGTCGATGATGCGCGGCCCCCAGCGCTCATGCTGAGGCGGACGGCCGAGCGCCGCCTCGATCGCCTGCAGCTCGGCGAGCAGCGCCTGCGACTCGAGGCGCGTCAAGAGCCCGGCGACCGCGTTCACGAAGTCGGGCTGCGCAATCGGCCCGAGCGGGCGCGAGCCATAAAGCGGCGAGGCCAGTACCAGGCAGGTGAGCGGCAACCGCGCCAGATGCGCGCACGCGGCATTCACCTGGGCGCGCGGGTCGTCAAGGTTGCTGCCGAGTCCCACGTACGCGGGCCGCCACAGCGCCACGGCACTCAAGTCCTTCAGGTGGGTGCGGCGGCGCGCGACTTCGGGCGCCGGCGACGGCGCCGTCCGCCGCGGGGCGAGGCGGGCGGCGCGCGCGTCTCGCCGGTCAGCGTGTCCGCCATGCGCTCGCGCTCCGCGGGTGTCACTTCCTGCAGGCGTGTCCACCAGCTCGCCATCTCGGGCGGCGCGAGCCCGAACTCGGCGCGCAACAGCAGCAGATCGTAGCCGGCGCGGAAGCGCGGATGCTCGAGCACGCGCAGCGCGCGGCGGCCGCGCGGATGCTCGAGCCGCGGCTGCAACGCGAACATCTCGCGCACGCCGAGCGCGAAACGCTTCGGGATCGCGATGTGCGTCTGCGCCTCGCGCACCGCCTGATCGCATGCATCGAGGATGGTGGCGAGCTCATGCCAGCGCTCCGGCGGCGTCGCCTCGATGATCGCGGCGATCGGCCCATACAGCAGCAGCGCGAACAGGAAGGTCGGGGTCACCGGCTTGTCTTCGGTGACGCGCGCATCCGTGTTGCGCAGGCCCTGCAGCAGCAGCTTCTCGACCAGGCTTCCGGGGTGGCTCACGAACCAGGAGTCGACGCTCGGCAGCAGCGCGGCGAGCAGTCCGCGCCGGCGCAGCACCTCGAAACTGCGGGCGCCGTGCCCGGTGAGGAACAGTTTCAGCGTCTCGTCGAACAGCCGCGCCGGCGGCACGGCCGACAGCAGCTCGCGCAGCGTCGTGATCGGCCGCGCCGTGTCGGGATCGAGCTCGAAGCCGAGCTTGGCCTCGAAGCGCGCGGCGCGCAGCATCCGCACCGGGTCCTCGCGGTAGCGTGTTTCGGGATCGCCGATGAGGCGCAGCCGCCGCGCGGCGATGTCCTCGACGCCCCCGACGTAATCCCAGATCGAGAAATCGGCGATGTTGTAGTAGAGCGCGTTGGCGGTGAAATCGCGCCGCCAGACGTCTTCGTCGATGGTGCCGTAGACGTTGTCGCGCAGGATCCGTCCGCTCGCATCGAAGGCGCGCGTGGTGCTCTCGTCGTCCAGCTCCGGTGCCTCACCATCCTCCGGGTCGGTGTCCGGCAGCGGCTCATCCCCCTGGCTCGGGGCACTGGTGGCGCGGAAGGTCGCCACCTCGATGGTCTCGCGTCCGAAGAACACGTGCGCCAGGCGGAACCTGCGGCCCACGAGCCGGCAGTTGCGGAAGAGCTTCTTGACTTCCTCCGGCAGCGCATCCGTGGCGACGTCAAAATCCTTCGGCGTGAGGCCGAGCAGCAGGTCCCGCACACAGCCCCCGACCAGGAACCCCATGAAACCCGCTTCCTGCAGCCGGTACAGCACCCGCAGCGCGTTGGGAGAAATATGGGAGCGGGAAATCGAGTGCTCGGATCGCGGGATGACCCGCGGGGTCGCTCGGGGTGTCGCGACGGACGCGTCGGGGGGGTTCAATTCCTTGGCTTTCGCTTGAGCAATCGGGGCCGCTCTCTATAATACCGCGCTCCCGATCGAGGCCCGGGAATCCGCTCCCTTCGTCTAGAGGCCCAGGACATAGCCCTCTCAAGGCTGTAACACGGGTTCGAATCCCGTAGGGAGCGCCAATAAATCAAAGAGTTATGCACGGCGTCGGACAGTTCTCGGCCGCCCTCAGCTCAGCCGCCGGGTAAGGACGGTTGGCCACGCGAGCGGCTGCATCGATTGAGTGCGACGCTTAGAGACCAGCGGCGATCGTTGCGTCAATCTCGTGCTAGAAATTCAAATAGTCCAGCCGAGGCACCCTCGTAAATGCCCTCTCACGGGCGACCAGAGTCGCCTCATACGCGAGCGCGGTCGCTGCGACCCAGGCGTCGTTCTCGCCCAGACGGCGGGCAAGCGAGCCCTGCAGTGCCGCCATGCGCCACGCGATGGCCCTGGAGAGCTGGACCACCCGAAATGGCGCCAGGAACTGGAGGAGGGAACGAGGATCGGTGGCTGGTGCCGCGCCCTCAGGTCGCCAGCCTCGGCATCTGCCCCTGCACATAACCCTGCAGCGCCTCGCGGGTGCCGCTCGCGAACGCGTAGCCCGGCACCTGTTGCAGCACGGTGCGTGCGAACTCCGGCAAGCCCGTGAGCAGCGTCGAGACCCGGACCGCGTCCCCGGACGCCGTCTCGATGCGGAACCAGTGCATCCCCCGGGAGTAGCTGATGTGCGTGACATCGCGCCACCTGAGTGAGCCCCGGGACCCGAGGAGTCTGCCGAACTCGAGCCCGTCGGGGGTGAGCTCGTGCCAGGACCGCCAGTACGCGGCGACGATCAGTATGCCGAGCACCGCGCATCCCGCCGTGGCCGCGCCGACGATGGGATCGGGGGTGCCGTTCGCGTTGAAAGTCAGCAAGCCCAGCAGGGCAAGGAATATCCCGAGCAACAGCATCCCCACGGCGAGCATGGTTGGCGGGTACTGCATGCGGCCGGGATGCTCGAGAGCGGCTTCCTTGCGCTTGCGGCGCGCCACGACGGAAGCGGTGAGGAGAGCCGGGAATAGCGTGCCGAAAGCCGGCAGGAAAGCCACCCACCACTCGCGCCCACCGCTCGCGCGCCGGCGGCATTCGGCGGACTCCTTCTCACCGCGCGCGGCCAGAAACTGCACCGCGCCGGGGAAGCACTGCTCGGCCGAGCGGCGGATCCACACGAGGCCTGCCTGCGGATCCGGCTTGCGGCTCAGGGCCGGAACGCCGTCGTAAGTGCTGCGACCGATGAGGAACTGCGCCCAGGGATCGTTCTGCTCCGCGGCGCGCGTGAGCAACGTCCATGCCTTGTCGTCTCTGTGGGCCTGGAGGTAGATCCAGCCGAGGCGGCCCTCGCTCCACGCATCAGTGGGATTGCGGTCCTCGAGGAGCTTCAGACCCCGCGCCGCGTCGGCCGGGCGGTTGAGGTCCTGTGCGGCACGCGTGAAGCCGATCAGCGCCTCGGTCGAGGGCTCCTCCCCGGCAGCCTCCGCAAGGTTGAGCACCTGTTGCCACTCAGCGAAGATCTTCTGGTTACCCCCACCCCGCATCGCATCCTCCGCGAGGTCGGCGTGGATCAGCATGCTGAGCCGCGCGAGCAGCTCCGGCTTCAGGTTCTGCTGCTCGCACTGCCTGAGGAACTCGTCCATCTGCCGGTACGAGCCGCCCCATCGCGGTCGCAGGCTGAACATGTAGCGCAGGCGCAGCAGGGTGTTGTCGGGGTCGATGGCCGTGCCCTGCAGGAACCAGCGCCGGCCTTCATCGGCCGTGCCTTCGAGCATGGCGACATTGAGCAGATACAGCGTGCTGAGGTAAGGCCTGGCGGTGAGCTTCAGGGACGCGAGCAGATCCGGCCGGGCCCGCGCCAGGTAGTTCTTCATCGCCTCGATCTGACTCGGTGGCGTATCGCCGATGTAGTTCTCCCCGCGCGCCGCCCACGCCATGCGGTACAGGTAGACGCCGCGGGCGAGCACTGCCGCGTAGGAGCTCGGGTATGCCTCGATCCAGCCGTTGAAGAATCTCTCGTTGCCGGCGGAGTCCTCGTAAAGCTTCCTGAAGCTCGCGTAAAGCTTCTCGTCGGGAAGCGCGCCCGCCTCATAGGCCCGCTGCTGCTGCGAGTAATAGCTCTCGAGCGCCGGGTAGTCCGCGGACTTGAGCCAGCCGAGCGGCTGCGCCGCATCGACGGGGGCAGCCGCCGCGGCAGGTGCGGCCTGCGGCCCCGGCGCAGCGTGCAGCGGCGCAGCGCCGCAGGTCGCGATCAGTACGAAAAGCAGAGGAATCCTTGCCATGGCAACCGCCGTGCCTCCCACGGTAGCCCGGGGACTGTGCATCGTGATCCCGGGCGCCGTGGCAAAGGAGGACTCAGCGCACAGGATCTGAAAAAGGGCCGCTGCCTGCGACCGAGAGCCTCGCGATCAGCTCTCTGCTTCATCGACGCCAGCCTCCCGCATCGGCCAAGCCGGCATAGAATCCACCGATGACTTACCAGCTTTACTACTGGCCCGGCATCCAGGGGCGCGGCGAGTTCGTGCGCCTCGCGCTCGAGGAAGGCGCTGCACGCTACGCGGATGTTGCTGCCGTGCCCGAAAATCAGGGCGGCGGCGTGCCGGCGATCCTGAGGATGCTCGCGGCGCGCGGCGTGCCGCGACCGCCGTTCGCGGTCCCGGTGCTCAAGGCCGGCCGCGAGCTCATCGCCCAGACGCCGAACATTCTCCTCTATCTCGGCGGACGGCTCAGGCTGGCGCCGCGCAATGAGCGCGGCAGGCTCTGGACGCAGCAGCTCACGCTCACCATCCTCGATCTGTACCTCGAGATCTTCCATACCCATCACCCGCTCGGCGACGGCTATGCCTACGAGGAACAGAAGACCGCCGCGCGCCGCCGCAGCCACGACTTCCTCAAAGTACGCCTGCCGAAGTTTCTGAGCTACTTCGAGCGGGTGCTCGAGCTCAATCGCTCGGCCCGTCCCTGGCTCGCAGACGTGCGCCTGACCTACGCCGACCTCGCCATGGCGCAGGTGCTGGCGGGGCTCAAGTACGCCTTCCCGAAGGCGACCGCGCGCTCGCTGCGCGCGCGCCCGCGGCTGGCGGCGCTCCACGATGCGGTGTTCGAGCGGCCGCGTATCGCCAGCTACCTCGCCTCCGGGCGCCGGCTCCCCTTCAACAACGAGGACCTCTTCCGGCACTATCCGGAGCTGGATCGCTGATCGTTCGAGGTGTCGCCATGACCGGGATCAGGGCTCTGCGGCCGACCGACCGGCCGCAGTGGAGTACGCTGTGGACGGGGTACCTGCGCTTTTACCGGCAGCACCTGCCGGATGAAGTTACCGACGCCACGTTCGCGCGGCTCATCGATCCGGGTGCGCGCATCCACGGCCTGGTCGCCGAGCGCGGCGCGGTGCTCGTCGGCCTGGTCCACTATCAGTTTCACGCCTCGACCTGGGCGCTGCGCGACTCGTGTTACCTCGAGGACCTGTACGTCGATCCGGCGGCCCGCGGTCAGGGCGCCGGCCGCGCGCTGATCCGCGCGGTGTACGCGGCAGCGGACCGCGAGCAGGCGGCGACCGTCTACTGGCTGACGCAGGAGTTCAACGCCGAAGGACGCGCGCTCTACGACACGCTCGCGCGGCGCACCTCCTTCATTCGCTACGAGCGCTGACCCGCCGCGGGCCCGCTGGCCGGCGGCGTTCCCGCATGCTGCGCCGAGGCCGCGCGGTCAAGTGGCCGGCGTCTTGAGCGCGGCGGCGGTGACGCGGTTGCGCCCGTCGTTCTTGCTGCGATAGAGCGCCGCGTCCGCCACCTTGAGGATGCGCTCGGGCAGTCGCGGCTCGCCGACCGGCACGCGCTCGAGACCGCAGAGTCCGAAGCTCGCGGTGACCTGCAGCGGCTTGTTCACTGCCTTGAATGCGGCACCCGCCACCGCCGCACGGAGCTTGCGCGCCACCGCCACGCCGGCCTGGTAGGCGGTCTCCGGCATGACGATCGCGAACTCCTCACCGCCGATGCGCGCCACCCAGTCGACGCCCTTGCGCAGCTGCTGCTGCAGTCGCGGGCCGAACTGCCTGAGGATGTCGTCGCCCGCGGCGTGGCCGAGCGTGTCGTTGATCTTCTTGAAGTTGTCGATGTCGCAGAGAATCAGCGACAGCGCGCGTCCGTAGCGCGCGGCGCGCTCGACCTCGCGCGGGAAGTGCTTGCCGAAGAAGCGGCGGCTGGCGACGCGCGTCAGGTCGTCGGTCGCGGAGAGCTTGCGGTTCTCGGCGAGCGTGACGCGCAGCGCCGCCTCGAGCTCCGCGATGCGCTTGGCCGCCCCGACCCGTGCCTCGAACTCCCGCTCCGACACCCGCCGCCCGACGCAGTCGTCGGCGCCGGCCGTGAGCCCGGCTTCGCGCTCCTGCGAATCATCGAGCTCGGAGACGTAGAGAATATAAGGAGCTCGCTGTGCCGGGCGCGCGCGCACCTTGCGGATGAACTCGAGGTTGTCGGTGAGCACCACCGGACGAAAGTCGGCCGCGAAGCGCCGCAGCGCCTCGCTCGCATCGGCGACCACGTCGCAGTCGAGCAGGTCGGGCCGGACGCGCTCTGCGATGAGAGTGCGCATCGGCGCCTCCTCGAACAGCAGCAGCGCCTTCGGAGGCGGGAGCACCCGCACCATCACCGCCACGGTCGCGGTCGTGCCTTCTTCGCTGGTCGGGGGCTTGTGCGCCCGCCGCTCCAGAACCCTTTGAATGACCGTGGTATGGCCGCCGGCCATCCGCCCCCCGCTGCGACTTCAGAAATCTGCGTCCCGGCGAGAGATTACCGGCACCGGAGCGAGAACACTATGCGTGCCGGCGCTTACGGCGCGCCGGCGGGCGACTCGACCCGCTTCCGCAGGCCCGCGAGCGCGGCGGGCAGGTCCTTGCGCAGCGTCCGGTTCACCAGGAACTGAGGCACCCAGAAGCCCGGATCGAGGTACATCTCGTACTGAACCACCGTCGCCGACCCGTCGGCAGTCGTACTCAGGAGCCACGTGCCCTGCTGCTCCTTGAGATCGCCGCTGATCCGGTGGAACTCGATGCGGCGCGGACGCTGGTAGTCGGCGCGGAACACGTACACCACGCTCGGCAGGTACCAGGCGTAGCGGATCTCCTGCTCGAAGTCCTCCCAACGGCCGTCGGGGGCGCCGGCGAGGCGGCGGCAGCGCCGCAAGCCCGGCACGAACAGCAGCGCCTGCGCACAGTCGGTCATCACGCTCCAGATGGCCTCGGGGCGCGCCCGGATCAGGACTGCGGCCCGCACGCCTCCGCGCGGGCGCGCCGGGTCGACCGCGGTCGTCGGCTCGACGACGATCTCGCCCGCCGCGAGGCGCCGCTGCACGCCGGGAGCGGTCAGCCAGCCCGGCTCCAGGGCCGAGGCCGCGGGCGGCTGCAGCGCGAGCGCCAGAACCATCAAAATGATCTCGAGGGAGCGCCGACTCATCGCGCGCGGGTCTCGAAGCCGGCGCGAGCGTGCGCCGCTCGTGAGTGCCTGGCGCAGCGCGCCGCGTTCATTCGGGGAGCGCTTGCTCGAGCTCGGCGCGCGTCTCCTCGATGTGGTCGCGGGCGAGGCGCTGCGCCTGCCGGGCCTGACCCGCGGCCCAGGCTTCACACAGCGCCGCATGCTCGCGCTTGGCGCGCCGCACGCGCCCCATGGCGCCCAGGTGAAAGCGCACATAACGCTGCGCCAGGGTGTGGAGGCGATAGAGGACCTCGGCGGCGAGCGGCTGCAGGCGCGGCACGGTGAGCGCCAGATGAAACTCGCAGTTGCGATCGCCCGCCGCACGCAGATCACCGGAGGCGAGCGCGTCGTCGAGCGCCGCGAGTGCACCACGGGCGCGCTCGCGGTCGGCGTCGCTGGCGGCGCGCGCGCCGAGCGCGACCGCGGCCGGCTCGATCGCCAGGCGCAGCCTGAACACCTCGCGCGCCTCGTGCCAGGAGAGCGCACGCACCTGGAAGCCGCGGTGCACGAAGACCTCGACCAGCCCCTCCGAGCGCAACTGCACCAGCGCCTCGCGCACCGGGATCTTGCTGGTGCCGTATTCGGCCGCGATGCTGTCCTGGCGCAGCGCCGATCCCGGCGGGTAGGCGCCGCTCAGGATCTTGGCGCGGATGCGCGCGGTCAGCTGCGCGGTGACGCTGCGCGCGAGCGGCGCCTCGGCCGCTGCGCTCACCGGCGGATCCCGTAGCAGAACGGGTCGCGCTCATCGAGCAGCAAGGTTGCCTCCGCGTTCACGAAGGCGCTGCCGCGGATCGTCGGCACGATGCGCTCGCCGCTCTTGCGGTAACTGCTGCGGAAGGCGCTGCCGATGATGCTCTCCTGCACCCACTCGGCGCCCTCGGCGAGCTTGCCGTCCGCCGCGAGGCAGGCGAGCTTGGCGCTGGTGCCGGTACCGCACGGCGAGCGGTCGTAAGCGAGCCCGGGGCAAAGGACGAAATTGCGCGCGTTGGCGCCCGCGAGCTGCGGCGGCCCGATGAGCTCGACGTGGTCGACTTCCGGGTGACCCTGCGCGTTCAGGGCGGTGCGTACCCGTGCGCAGTAATCGGTGAGGGCGTTGACGTTGGCGAGCGTCAGGTCCCGGCCGTGCGACTCGATGAGGTAGAACCAGTTGCCGCCCCAGGCGATGTCGCCGCTCACGCTGCCGATGCCCGGAACCTCGACGCGCACTGCGCGCGCGGCGCGATGGCTCGGCACGTTGGTGACCGACACCGAGGAATCCTCGTGCAGCGTCACGCTCACCACCCCGACCGGGGTCTCGATGCGATGCTCGCCCGGGCCGATGCGGCCGAGGTATTTGAGGGTGACCGCGAGTCCGATGGTCCCGTGGCCGCACATGCCGAGGTAGCCGGCGTTGTTGAAATAGATGACGCCGGCGGCGCAGGACGGATCGACGGGCGGGACCAGCCAGGCGCCGACGACCGCGTCCGAGCCGCGCGGCTCGTTCACCACGGCCGAGCGAAAGCCGTCATAGCGGTCGCGCAGCAGCGCGAGGCGCGCACTCAAGGGCCCGTCGCCGAGGTCGGGGCCGCCCTCCACCACCACACGGGTCGGCTCGCCGCCGGTGTGGGAGTCGACGATCCGGATGCGGTTCATGCCGGGCGGGTGGCGCGCGCCCTCTCGACCAGCGCGGTGACGTATGCGCGGCGCGCGCCGGCGAGCGGCAGACGCGGCGCCCGCACGCGCTCCGAGCCGCGGCCGAGCAGCTGCTCGGCGAGCTTGATCGACTGCACCAGGTCGTGCTCGGCGTCGAGGTGCAGCAGCGGCATGAACCAGCGGTAGATGCGGCGCGCGCGCTCCAGGTCGCCGGCCGTGAGGGCCGCGAACAGCGCCAGCGACTCGGCCGGAAAGACGTTGGTGAGTCCGGAGACCCAGCCGCGCGCACCGAGCGTCACCGACTCGAACACCACGTCATCGAGCCCCGCGAACAGCACGAAGCGCTCGCCGAAGGCGTTATAGAGGTCGGTGAAGCGGCGCGGGTCGGGGGCCGACTCCTTGATGGAGACGATGTTCGGCACCTCGGCGAGGCGCTCGAGCGTCGGCAGCTCGATGTTGACCCGGTAGGCCGGCGGATTGTTGTAGAGCATGATCGGCAGCGCGGTGGCTGCCGCCACCGTGCGGAAGTGGTGCTCGAGCTCGGCCGCGGTCGGCACGTAGACCATGCCCGGCAGCACCATGAAGCCGCTTGCGCCGAGGCGCTCGGCATCGCGCACGAAGGTGACCGCACTCGCGGTGGTGAATTCCGAGACGCCGGCGATCACCGGAACGCGCCCCTCGCTCACCTCGACGGCGGCGCGCACCACCTGGCGCTTCTCGGCGGCCGAGAGCGAGTTGCCCTCCCCGACCGTGCCGATGAGCACCAGTCCGTGCACCCCGTCGCGCAGCAGCGCCGCCTGCACTTTCTGGGTGGCGGGGAGATCCAGCTCGAAGGCCTCGTCGAACTGGCTGGTGGCCGCCGGGAATACCCCGGACCAATCGCACTTGAGATGGGCTGGCATGGAGCGGATCGTATACGATCTACGAATTGCCGCTCAACACGAGGACAGCTGCGTGGCGCTCACCCCGTTCCATGTCGCGCTCCAGGTGCGGGACATCGCCGAGGCGCGCCGTTTCTACGGCGGCGTGCTCGGCTGCGCCGAAGGCCGCAGCGATCGCGACTGGGTCGACTTCGATCTCTACGGCCACCAGCTGGTGTGCCACCTCAACCCGCGCCTCGGCCGCGACGGGCGCATCACCTCGCACTTCAACCCCGTGGACGGCCACGGCGTGCCGGTGCCGCACTGCGGCGTGGTGCTCGAGAGCGCGCAGTGGCGCGAGCTCGCCGCGCGCCTCAGGGAACACGAGGTGGAATGGGTGATCGAGCCGGGCACCCGCTTCGCCGGTTTGCCCGGCGAGCAGTCCACGCTCTTCATCCTCGACCCGTCCGGCAACGCGCTCGAGTTCAAGTCCTTCAAGGATCTCGGACAGCTGTTCGCGCGTTAGCCGCCCCCGGCGCAGGCGGCAAAAGCGCCGCCGGCGACTCTTGGCCTAATGCAGCAGCGCGGTCGCCGCATCGATCGCGTCACAGTAACGAGCGAGCACGGCCGCGCTGATCGGAATGTAGGCCGCGGCCTCGTCCCAGCGGTTGCCGTCGACCGCCTCGCGCACGCCGGGCAGCGTCTTCACTCCGTAGCCGGTCAGCATGCCGGGGGCGTAGACGAAGTGACGGTACCACGCCCGCCCGGGCAGGCCCTGCTCCTCGGTGAGCTTCTGCTCCATGCCCTGCAGCAGCGCGTTGAGGCGTGCGCGGCGCGTGGCATCGGGCTTGAGCTCGCCGGCGAGCAGCCGGGCGTACGCCGCGTCGTAGGCGTGCGCGCTCGCCTTGAGGCGCGCGACCACTGCATCGAGCGGGCCGAAGTCGAGCTGCGGCACGGGCGCTTCGCGCGCCGGCGGCGCGACCACCCGGGTGGGATCGGCGGCCAGTCCGAAGGCATTCTGGTCGAGGAGCCTCGCGAGCTCGGCGCTCTTGCGCCGCCGCTCGTCGGTGGCGTGATGCAGCTCCTCCGCGTAGGCGCCGATGGTGTCGGCGAACCCGGCGAACTCGAACGGCAGCACGTCCGCATCCGCCATGCGCAGGATCACGTGCCCCACGGTCTCGGCCTCGACCACGCCGTAGGCGAAGCTCGGGTCTCCGAAGCGCACGTAGTGATCGAAGGAGTCGTAACTCGAATGATAGACGCCGGCCTGGTCGTCCTCGCCGTGGTACTCGATGCTGAGACTCGTGAGGCCGAGGTGCTGCAGGAACGGCGTGTAGTCCGAGCCCGAGCCGAGCGCACGGATCGGCAGGTCGCCGCCCGCGGCCGCAAGCCTCGCCTCGCGCCGCGCTTCATCCGCATCCTCGTCCTCCGCGGGCGAGCGCGCGTAGCCCTCCGCGAGCATGCGTGCCCGCAGCCGTGCCTGGGTGCTCACCCCGGTCTCCGGATCCTGCACCGTGCCCGCCACCTGGTTGACGAGGTGCTGCAGGGCGTGACTGCCGCCGGCGGCGAGGAAGCCGCGCGCGTTGCTGTCGGAGTTGAGATAGAGCACCGCCCTCGCCGCAAGCTCCGCGGCGTGCTGTTCGGCCCATTCGGTCGAGCCGAGCAGGCCCGGCTCCTCGCCGTCCCAGCTCGCGTACACCAGCGTGCGCTGCGGCCGCCAGCCGCTCTTGACCAGCTGGCCGATGGCCTTTGCCTCGGCCAGCATGGCGACCTGTCCCGAGAGCGGATCCCAGGCGCCGAACACCCAGCCGTCGCGGTGATTACCGCGCACCACCCATTCATTCGGGCTGTCGCGACCCGGGATGCGCGCGATGACGTCGTAGAGGGGCTTCAGACCCCAGTCCGAGGTGATCGAGAGGTGCACCTTCGCGGGCCCGGGACCGATGTGATAGGTCACCGGCAGGGAGCCGCGCCATGCGGCGGGTGCCACCCGTCCGCCGAGTGCGGCGAGCAACGGCTGCGCGTCGGCGTAGGAGATCGGCATCACTGGTATCTTGAGAATCGTTTTCGCATCGGCGATCGCGAGGCGCCTGGCGTCCTTGGTCGCGCCGACCCCCGGGGTGAGCGGATCGCCGCTGTAGAGGGTGACGTCGAGCACCGAGCCGCGCTGCACACCTTCCGGTGGGCGCCAGCCCCCCTTGGGATAGACGTCACCCTGCGCATAACCGTCCTCGTGCGGATCGGAATAAATGAGGCAGCCGATCGCGCCATGCTCCCACGCGAGCTTGGGCTTCAAGCCGCGCCAGCCGGATCCGTAGCGCGCGATGACGATCTTGCCCTTGACGTCGACGCCGCGGCGCGCGAGCTCCAGGTAGTCCTTCGGCATGCCGTAGTTGACGTACACCAGCTCGGCGGTCACATCGCCGTCGGCGCCGTAGACGTTGTAGGGCGGCATGATGCCGGCGGCCGCCGAGGTCGCATCGCCCTCGACCGGCGGCTCGGCGAGGCTCGCCTTGAAGTAGCCCGGCGCCACGAGCTCGAGGCTGTGCTGCCTGAGCGTCGGATAGAGGACGTCGAACACCTCGATCTGCGCCTGCCAGCCCCACTGCCGGAAGAGGTCGCGCACGAACTCGGCGTTCGCCTTGTCGTGCGGCGAACCCACCTGGTTGGGCGCGGAGGCTAGATTCTTCAGCCAGGCCCGCAGATCCGCGGCATTGAGCGCGCCGTCGAAACGCTGCTCGGCGGACAGCTCCGCGGGGGCCTGCTGTGCCGTGAAGCCGAACAGCGTCGGGCCCGGCTCGCCGGCAGCGGAGGCCGCGGCCAATGGAGTGAGCACCGCTGCGAGAGTGATCCAGGCACGCGTACGCGCGGCGCAGCGGCGGCGCAAGCTTCGACCAGTGTGCATCTCGAGAGTCCTTTTTGTTGGTGCGGGCTGTCTCAGGCGAAGGGCGATGATAGCCCGCGCGCATCCCTAGCTGCGCAGGCCGTGCGCAGCCTGCGACGCGAGCGAGAGCGCCCCGAGAGGACCCGCCAGGCTGCCGAGCCCGGGCGGCGCGATGAACTCATCCATGCCGTCCTCGAGCTGCGGCAGCGCGAGATAACCCCCGAGACTCGCGCGCAGCGCCGCGCGGATGCGCGGCAGGAGGCCCGGCTGCGCGAGCGCCACGCCGCCGCCGATCAGGATCCGCTGTGGCGCGAAGGTCAGAGTGAGCGTGTGCGCAAGTTGCGCCAGCGCCGCGGCGACACCGTCCCACACCGGACTGTCCGCGGGGAGCTCCGCGGGCGCGATCCCGCTGCGCGCTTCGATCGCGGGCCCCGAGGCGAGTCCCTCGAGACAGTCACCGTGAAAGCGGCAGCTGCCGGGCCAGCGATCCTCTGCCGGGCGGGCAATGCGGATGTGCCCGAGCTCGGGGTGGTGTCCGCCGATCAATGGCTGGCCGCCCGCGATGAGTCCCACCCCGACGCCGGTGCCGACCGTGACGTAGGCGTAGTCGCGCAAGTCCCGCGCCGCACCCCAGCGGCCTTCGGCGAGGGCAGCCGCGATCACATCCGTCGAGAGGCCGACCGGCTCGGCAAAGCGCTGCGCAAAGAATCCGCGCACGTCCACGCCGCTCCAGCCTTCCTTGGGGGTGCGCTCGATGCGGCCGTAGCCGGCGCAGCCGCGGCGCAGCTCGAGCGGGCCGAAGGAGGCGAGGCCGATGGCGGCGAACGGCCCGTGCGCGGCGCGCAGATCGCCGAGCGCCTGCGCGAGGCGCGTCAGCGTCGCGTTCGCATCCGACAGCGTGGGCAGCGACACGCGGCCACGGATGTCCGCGGGGCCGGTGCCGACGAGACACACGCACTTCGTGCCGCCGAGCTCGACGCCGGCGAGCAGCGCTGCTTCGGTCGCCATCGCCGGAATATATAAGAATCGCCATCGCGGCCGTCATTATGTTCGCCGGCCGTGCCGGTCCCTCGCCCTCCCTCCCTCAAGAAACCTCCGCCGCGGACGATAACGACTGGGACCGCTCAAGCGCAGTCGTCCGAAGCTGCGTTCACGGATCGAGGGCACGATGGTCTCACTCAAGGGCCGGAGAGATTTCAGGGCACGGCTGCTCGCGGGCGGCCTCGCGGCGGGACTGCTGACGGCGAGCCACGGCAGTGCGGCCGGCACCGCCGAGGCAGCCCTGGCGGTCTCCGTGACGGTGTCTGCGACCTGCTCCGTGGCCGCCAACCCGCTCCTCTTCGGCAGCTACTTTCCGGGCGGCGGCAGCCTCAACGCGAACACCACGCTGCTGGTGCGCTGCTCGCGCGGCGCGCCCTTCACGGTCGCGATGGATGCCGGCGGCGGCGGCAGCCTGCTGGCGCGCCTCATGACGCTCGGCGCCTCGAGTCTGCAGTACAACCTCTACACCACCGCGGCGCGTACCAGCGTGTGGGGCGACGGCACGGCCGGCTCCGCGCTGGTGACCGGTACCGGCAAAGGACTCGCAAACAACGAGGCGATCACCGAGACCGTCTTCGGCGAGCTGCCCGACAGCGCCGCCAACCAGCTGCTCGCCCCCGGCACCTACAGCGATACGATCCGGGTCACCGTCAGTTATTGAACGGTCGTTCTGCGACTGAGACCTGGCGCACACTCCGCGCCCGGGGCGGCGCGCTGCTTCGCCCGCGGAGCTTCGACCGGTTCTCAGATACGTAGTGCCCGCAGCTCGCGGGTCCCGGAAGTGGGACATATGTCCGCAAGCCGCTAGCGCTTTTCCCGCAAGATCGCTGTCAACAAGCCGGCAACGGAATGCCGCACTGGTTCGTAATTCCACTAAACGTTCGGGAGTTTTATGCGTAATTTTATTGCCTGCATCAGCGCGGGCGTGTTGCTGGCTACTGCCGGCGCCGTCCAGGCCGCCAATCCGGCCACCACCAATCTGGGCGTCTCGGCGACGGTGCTCAAGAACTGCACCGTGACCGTGCCCCTCGCGGTGGCGTTCAACAACTACACGCCGACTGCCGGCACCGTCTCGGCCAACGGCACGATCAACGTGAACTGCACCAAGAGCACCACCTTCACGGTCTCCCTCAACAAGGGCTCGACCGCCGGTGGCACGATCGCGCAGCGCCTGATGAGCGACGGCGCGGGCGACACCCTGCAGTACAACCTCTACACCTCGGCCACTTTCGCCACCGTGTGGGGCGACGGCACCGGTACCTCGGTGACCCAGGGCGGAACCGGCGCGGGCATGGGTACGGCGGTCGCGATGACCGTCTACGGCAACCTGCCGGACAACACCACCAACCAGGCAGCGGCGCCCAACAACTACACCGACACGGTCACCGTCAGCGTCGCCTACTAACGCGAAATGAGGGCGATCGCGCTAGCGCTACTGGCAATAGGGATGCTCGCTGCGGCCGCATCGGCCGCAGCAAGCTCCATCAGCGTCGCCCCGATCCGCGTCGAGTTGAGCCCGGCGAAGCGCACGGCGGTGCTCACCGTGCGCAACCAGGAGGACTCACCCGTGGTGGTGCAGGCACGCCCTGCCGCCTGGTCGCAGCATGCGGGCGAGGATCAGCTCGACGACACGCACGACCTCGTGGTGACGCCGCCGATCTTCACCATGCCTGCCAGGGGGGCGCAGGTGCTGCGGATCGCGCTGCTGCGCGAGCCCGACCCGGGACGCGAGCTCGCCTACCGGCTGGTGCTCTCCGAGGTGCCGGCCGCGACCGCGACGGAGAGCACCGGGCTCAAGGTGGCGCTGCGCATCACGCTGCCGATATTCGTCGGCGCGCCGCTGCGCACCGCGCCCGATCTTCTCTGGAGCCACGAGTGGCTGCCCGACGGAACGCTCGACATTCAGGCGCAGAACCGCGGCACGGCGCACCTGCAGGTCCTGGATTTCGACGTGGGCAACGTGGGCCAGGCCTCGCAGAAGGTGCACGCCGAGACGCCGCACTATCTGTTGCCGGGAACCACCGCCCAGTGGCAGCTGCGTTCCGCCAGCGGCCTGACCCGCGACACGCAACTCGTCATCCGGGGCCACTCGGACGCCGGCGACTTCACCGTCACCAGCGGCCCGGGTACGCCCTGAATGAGAGCCGTGCGCCATGGGGCCAATCCACCGGAGGGCAGCTGCGATCTGCGCGCTCGTGCTTATGTGCAGTGCCGCCGCGGCGCGTGCCGACGACTTCGGCGGACCGCCGCCCGACTGGCGCACGACGGTGCTCGAGCTGCGCATCAATGGAGTGCTCACTCACCCTGACGTGGTCGCACTGCGCGACGCGGGCGGTGCCCTGTGGCTCGCCGACAGCGACTTCGCGCGACTGCGCCTCAGGCTGCCGCAGGCGGCACCGCACCTGGCCGACGGCCGGCGCTACTACCCGGTCGGCGCCCTCGCCAACGTGCGCGTCGCCTTCGACGAGGTGCACAGCGCCGTGAGCATCAGCGCGCCGGCGGGCGCCTTTCAGAGCTCGACGCTCGCGCTCAACGGCGCGAACCGCCCGCCCATATCGCCGAGCGGCACGGGCGCGTTCTTCAACTACGTGCTGTTCGGACAGACCGGCCAGTACACCGGCGCCGACGTCGCGAGCGGCTATGGCGAGCTCGGCATTTTCAGTCCGCTCGGCGTGCTGCTCAACACGGCTTCCGAGCAGACCGCCGACGGCACCAGCACCTTCGTGCGGCTCGGCACCACCTTCAGTCACGACTTTACCGACCAGCTCGAGACGCTGCGGCTCGGCGATGCCATCAGCGTGCCGGGCTCGTGGGCGGACGCGGTGCGCTTCGGCGGCGTGCAGTTCGGAACCAACTACGGTATCCGCCCGGACCTCGTGACGACCCCGCTGCTCGCCGCCACCGGCACCGCGGTCGTGCCCTCGACGGTGGACGTGTTCGTGAACGGCCGCGCCGTCGGCTCGAGCGACGTACCCGCCGGCCCGTTCGTCGTCAACCAGGTGCCGGCGCTGAACGGCAGCGGCGACGTGAGCATCGTGGTGCGCAACGCCCTCGGACAGGAGCAGGTGGTGTCGGTGCCGTTCTACTCGGCGGCGGTGATGCTGCAGCCGGGTCTGTCGCAGTGGGACGTCGACCTGGGTGCGGTGCGCGAGAACTACGGCCTCGACAGTGACGACTACGGTCCGCTGCTGGCCTCCGGCACCTGGCGGCATGGCTTCACCAACCAGCTCACCGGCGAAGTGCACGCCGAGGCCATGAAGGGCGGGCCCGAGGCGGGCGGCATCGACGTCGCGCAGGAGCTCGACCACTGGGCGGTGGTGACGCTCGATCTCGCCGTCGGCGGCCAGCCGGCCACCGCCGACATCCTCGGCAGCGGACCCGAACCCGCGAGCTCCGGCAGCTACCAGGCGCTCGGCATCCAGCACGTCGACGAGCACATCAACATCACTCTCCAGGCGCAGCACGCGACCGCGGGCTTCCGCGAGGTGGGCAACCTCGACGGCATTCCGACCCCGCTGGAGCGCAATCTCGCGCAGATCGGCTGGAACATGGGCAGGGTCGGCAACCTGCAGGTGGCGCTGGTCACGCAGCGCAACCCCGACGACTCGCGGCAGCAGGCCCTCGGCATCACCTACCAGGTGAACATCGGGCCCGGCAGCTTCAGCACCACCTTCAGCCGCACGACCGGCGACACGCACGACGAGAGCGTCTCGGCCTTCTACGTGCTGCCGCTCGACAGCCGCCGCAATGTCTCGAGCCAGTTCCGCTACGACAACCAGCTGCCTGCGCCCGATGCGGCGCTGGTCGAGACGCTGCAGAAGAATCTGCCGCCTGGCCCCGGCGAGGGCTACCTGCTGTCGGCCGGCACCGACGGCAGCTACAACCTCGAGTACCAGCGGCAGTTCGACGCGCTGCTGGTGCAGGCGGCGGCGGCGCGCCTGTTCGACCAGAGCGCCGAGAACCTCACCCTGAGCGGCGGCACGACCTACATGGACGGCGAGCTGCGCGCGGCGCGCACGGTGAACGACAGCTTCGCCACCGTCGAGGTCGGCGGGATTCCCGACGTGACGGTCTATTTCGAGAACCAGCCGGTCGCCACCACCGACGACAACGGTATCGCCGTGGTGCGTGACCTGCGCTCCTTCGACGTCAACCGCCTGAGCGTCGACCCGCTGCAGCTGCCGCTCGATGCGCAGCTGGCGAGCCCGCAGCTGCAGGTGGTGCCGCCCTACCGCAGCGGTACGCTGGTGCAGTTCCCGATCAAGCGCGTGCACGCGGGCGTGTTCCGCCTGCACCTGGCCGACGGCAGCCCCGTGCCGCCCGGCGCGACGGTGAGCCTGCAGGGGGAGGAATTCCCGGTGGGCCTCGAGGGGCTCGCCTACGTGACCAACTACGATCATGGCACCGGCGGCGAGGCGCGCTGGAGCAACGGCAGGTGCAGCTTCCGCCTGCCGCCGCCGCCCTCCGGCGACCCGCAGCCGGACCTCGGCGTGATCGCCTGCCGGAGCACGCCGTGAGCCGCGCGCGCCTGGCGCTGCTGT
>JASHVF010000333.1 GCA_030039615.1 Gammaproteobacteria bacterium
GTGACGATGGTCACTCCCGTGGCAAAAGCTCCCAGGGCGCTGCGGAACCGTTGAGTGCGAGTCTCGGCGTTGGCCGTCACAGGGCCAGTGTAACCCGCCTGTCGGCCGGCACCCTCGCGAGCCACAGCAGACATATATTTTTATGTAAAAACAATTCGTTGCGGCCAATTTTTGATACAAAGCTCCAGCCGGGTAACGGCGCACGCGCGCCTCTGCCGATACGAGCCGCGGTCTGATAGGCTCAATTTTTTCAGGGCGAAGAACCGTGATCAGGCGTGCGATCGTGCCGGTGCTTGTGGGGTGGCTGGGCATCAGTCTGCCGATCATGGGCTGCGCATCCGAGCCCGCGCTGCCCGCCGTTCCTCCATCCGACACTTCTCCGAGCCCGCCGGCCAGCTCGATCGGCAGCGACTACGTCATCGGTCCAGGCGATACCATACAAGTCTTCGTGTGGCGCAATCCGGAGCTCTCGGTTACGGTGCCAGTGCGCCCCGACGGCAAGATATCGACACCGCTGGTGGAAGATATGGTTGCGGTGGGTAAGACCACCCCACAGCTCGCGCGCGACATCGAGAGCGTGCTGTCCGAATACGTACGCAACCCGAAGGTCAACATCATCGTGACCGCGGCGGCGAGCGCCTTCAGTCTTGTGAAGGTGGTGGGTCAGGTCGTCCACCCGCAGGCCGTACCGTATCACCAGGGAATGACGGTGCTCGATGCGATCCTCGCGGTCGGTGGTCTCGGCCAGTTCGCCGCCGGGAACCGGTCCCGCATCGTCAGGGTAGAGAATGGGCACGAGACGATTATCCACGTTAAAGTCGCGGACCTCGTCAATAGCGGCGACATTCGCGAGAACGTGCTACTGAAGCCCGGCGATGTAGTGGTCGTGCCGCAGTCGTTCTTCTAGCGGGTAACAAAACAACGCGCATGAGCGAACCCGGCGAAGCCGGGGTCACGCGCGGGGGGCGTGCGACATGAACTCGGGTCCGCACATGAGGCCGCGCAGGCATGGCCGGCTGGCATTGCAACCATGGTTGGCACTGGCGGCTGCGGCATTGGCGGCGTTTCCTGCAACCGCGCAGCTCGTTGGGGTGGTTGGGCCGGTGACGTCCCAATCCCTGTTTTTTGACCAGGCCTTGAACGTTCACGGTACGAACTACCTCGACGCGGAAGTCGGCGCCATCGCTACCGACAATGCAACGCTCGCCGAGAACGGCCCCAGTGACGTACTTGCGATTGTCGGCCTCGCGGCGGATATCTCCCGGCAGGGTCCCGGCCTCGACTATCACCTGGATTCGGATCTCGCGCTGATCAAGTACACACGCGAGGACCTTCCCACCAAGCCGTCCGGATTCCTGGACGGAGGAGCGGAGCTGAAGATCATTCCCGACGTTTTTTCGTGGACGGCGCGCGAGACCTACACCGAGCTCGTGGTCGATCCTCTGCTGCCGGTGACACCGGAGAATCTCGAGTCCCTCAACTATGTTTCGACCGGGCCGCGACTGATAATCCGCCCGACTTTGCGCACCACCGTGACGGTCGACGCCGGCTACTCTTATGTCAACTCCGGGTCTGTGGCGCTGGCGCCGGGTTACGTTGACCTCGACAGCCATCGCTATGACGGCGATGTGCGCATCGAGCATGCCTTGACCAACGCCTCGAGCGTGTACCTCAGCGGCTCGAGTGCACAGACAGACTTCAGCGACCAGGTGGCTAACATCAACTTCACGCAGCGCGATGCGTTGGTCGGGTTCCGGTTCGTCAACGGGCGGACCGTCGTGGATATTTCGGGAGGCGTGGACTGGCTGCGCGAGGGACCCGTGGCGCCCACGGCCGGTGCTTACACGGTGCAACTGTCCAGGCTGATCTCGCCAAGCCAGCGTCTCTCTTTGCACGCGCTGCAGCAGCTTACGGACTCGACCAACCTTCTGCGCCTCAACCTCGATCAGCCGATTGCCAACGCATCGACCGGGTTCGCCGCCGGCAACCCTTTTACGTTCCGCTCCTTCGGCGTGGACTGGCGTTTTGAGGCCAACCGCACCTCGCTCACTCTGGCCATCTACGACAACACACAGCGATATCGAATCGATTCGAATCTCAACAATGAGAGCAAGGTTGCGGACATTCTGCTCACCCGCCAGCTGGCTCCGACGGTGGATCTGAGCGTCGGACTGGACTTTCAACACCAGGACTATGCCGTCAGCGCCCCGGTTCGGGTGGCGGACGCACTCGCCGCCCTGCGCTGGCAGGCGGGTGAGCGCCTTGGTGTGCGACTGACGTACGCGCATAACGCGCTCACGCCTCACGGCGACGCCAACCAGGTGGGTCTTGTCTTTTACTACGGGCTTGTCCGGCCCACGCCGCTGGTGAGCCGCCAGGCCGCGCCCTCCGGTCCGGGTCCCGCCATGCTGCCGATTTCCCCGATGAGTACGCTGACTCCGCCGCACTGAGATCCCGGGCTCGGGCCGTCCCTCGGCCCGGCGTTCTCCGGACTGCGATCCAGCTCACCCCGGGATGCCGTCCCGGCCTTTACACTGTTTGTAAAGAACCTGGTGTAAAGTTTCAGCTGCGGTCTATGCGTATCAGGATCCTCGGACAATCGATACCGGCCTCGATCGCCGTTATCGCCCTGGTCGAGGGGGCGTTGGCCTTTCTCGCCGTGTATGCGGCGACCTTACTCCGCTTTCCGGCGGGCGTCGCGCAGCCCCAGCGCCTCGCCGAGGAACTCGGACCGCTGTGGCCCGGCGCCCTGCTGTTCAGCGCCATTCTGGTGACCTGTATTCTGGCCTTCGGTCTCTACAGCGCGCGCCAGCGGGCGCAGGCCGTAGGCGTGCTGGTGCGAGTCGCGGCGGCGCTGCTGATTGCCTCGTGCATCGTCGCTGCCATCTTCTTCTTCATCCCGGGCCTGCGCCTGGCGCGTGACGCGGCGGCGGCGCGTGACGTTGCGGTGCTGACCGTGCTGTTCGCCGGTGGCGGCCTGCTCGCCTCGCGCCTGCTGCTGGCACGTTACGTCGATGAGAACATCCTCAAGCGCCGGGTGCTGGTCTACGGCGCCGGAGCCGGCGCCGCCGCCATCGCCAGCCTGCGCCGCTCGGCCGATCGACGCGCCTTCACGCTGGTCGGATTCATCCAGCCCCCTGGAGAGGCGCGCGAGGTTCCCAGCGAAAGGCTGCTCGCTCCGGCCGGCGACCTCGGCAGTCTCTGCGAGCGGCTCAACGTCACCGAGGTGGTCGTGGCCATGGACGACCGCCGCAGCGGGTTTCCGCTCCGTGAGCTGCTCGACTGCCGTCTGGAGGGGATCGAAGTAACGGAGCTGCTCACCTTTCTCGAGCGGGAGACGGGCCGCGTCCGAATTGATGTGCTCAATCCGAGCTGGATGATCTTCGGCCAGGGGTTCCGGCGCGACCCACTGAGGTTGTTCTCCTCGCGCGCCCTCGATCTGCTCGCAAGCCTGACCTTGTTCCCCCTGGCGCTGCCGGTGATGCTGCTGACGGTTCTTGCCATCAAGCTCGAGGACGGCTGGCGTGCGCCGGCGGTCTACAGTCAGGCGCGCGTCGGCCTCGGCGGACATATCTTCAAGGTGATCAAATTCCGCAGCATGCATCAGGACGCCGAAAGACACGGCGCACAATGGGCACAGCGGCAGGATCCGCGCACTACCCGCGTAGGCGCGGTGATCCGTAAGCTGCGTATCGACGAGCTGCCGCAGATCGTCAATGTGCTGCGCGGCCAGATGAGCTTTGTCGGCCCGCGGCCCGAGCGACCGGAGTTCGTGGCCGATCTGGAAGTGAAAATACCCTATTACGCGCAGCGCCATTGCGTGCGACCGGGGCTCACCGGCTGGGCACAGCTGTGCTACCACTACGGCGCGTCCGAGCAGGATGCGCTTGAGAAGCTGCAGTACGACCTGTTCTACGTCAAGAACAACAGCCTGCTGTTTGATCTGACCATTCTGGTCCAGACGGCCGAGGTCGTCCTGCTCGGTAAGGGAGCGCGCTGATGGGCGTCGCGGTCATGCGGAGGAAGCTGCTGATCCTCGAGGACGACCGGACGCTCAGGCGCGAGCTCGAGGTCATGTTCTCCGATCTCGAGGTCACGGCCACCCGCACCTCGGACGAGACGCTCGGCACAGTGCGGCGCACCGAGCCCGACGTAGTGCTCTTTGACCTTGGCGTCGAGCGCGAGCCCGCCCAGGCCGCGCAGGGTCTCGAGCTACTGCGCCAGATTCTGAACCTCACCCCCGACGTCAAGCTGATCGCCATGATCGAGCACGACGCGCGTGAGCTCGCGGTCGCAGCCGTCGGCCTCGGGGCGACGGATTTCTATTACAAGCCCCTCGATCGCAGCGTCCTCGGCATCGTGGTGCGGCGGGCGCTGCGCATCCGGGAGCTCGAGGAGGAAAACTGGCAGCTGCGCGAGCGCACCGGCGGCATGGCGCTCGAAGGGATCATCGGCGTCAGCGACTCGATGCGCAGTCTCGGTCGCGCCATCGAGAAAGTGGCTCCGACCAAGGCCACGGTGCTGCTGCTGGGAGAGAGCGGCACGGGCAAGGAGCTGCTCGCGCGCGCCCTGCATCAGCTCTCTGGCCGCTCGGACAAGCCGTTCGTCGCCATTAACTGCGCTGCGATCCCCGAGACGCTCCTCGAGAGCGAGCTGTTCGGCTACGAGAAGGGCGCCTTCACGGGCGCCGCCAAGCGCACCGCTGGCAAGCTCGAGGCTGCCGACGGCGGTACGGTGTTTCTGGACGAGATCGGGGAGATGCCGCCTGCGCTGCAGGCGAAGCTGCTGCGCGTTGTGCAGGAGCGCACCGTCGAGCGCATCGGCAGTCGCGTGCCCCTCGCTCTCGATGTGCGCATCGTCTGCGCCACCAACCGCGATCTGCAGACGCTCATGGGACAGGGCACGTTCCGTGAGGATCTCTTCTATCGCCTCAGCGAAGTCACGATCCGGGTGCCGCCGCTGCGTGAGCGGCAGGGCGACAGTCTGCTGGTCGCGCAGTTCGCGCTGCAGCAGATCTCCGCGGGCTTCGGCAAGCCGACGCGCGGCCTGGCGCCCGATGCAATCCGAGCCATCCAGGCGCACCGCTGGCCGGGCAACGTCCGCGAGCTCGAGAACCGCATCAAGGGTGCGGTGATCATGGCCGAGGGGGCAGTCGTGACCGCGGGCGATCTCGGGCTCGAGGATCCGGGCGATGACCCGGAGTACCTGAACCTGCGCGTCGCACGCCGGCGCGCCGAGGCGCAGGCGGTGCGGCAGGCGCTCGCGGTCGCACGTGGGAATCTGTCGCGCGCCGCCGAGCTTCTCGGCGTCACCCGTCCGACGCTCTACGATCTGCTCGGCAAGCACGCCATCGATTCAGCGCAGTTCGTGCGACCCGCCGGTCCGGTTCCCGAGTCCGCTGCCGGCCAGCGCGTGACGGGGGCAGCTGCGGAGTCTGACTCGTCCGGGCAGAACACGAAGCTGGGCGAGTAGCCGGTTGAGGCGACGACAGCCCGCCAACAG
>JASHVF010000334.1 GCA_030039615.1 Gammaproteobacteria bacterium
ACCGGCTCCAGTGCCGCCAACGATGCGCAACCCGCAGATTACGCGGTCGACACCGGGACGCTCGATGAGAGCGCCACGCCCACCGGGACGCTGCTCGAGACTTTCGGCTTCGTCACGCCGTTTGGCTCCGCGCCGCCGGATTTCACCGCTTCGAGTATCACGCTCGGCACCAGTACGCCGCAGATCCTAGTGGTGGAGTGGAACGAGGACGGCGCTACGGCTCCATTCTCCAGCTACAGCAGCACCGGTCTGGTGGTCAGCTACACCGAGAAGCAATTCAGTACCGACACCATCCATTACATCGCCACCGGGCCGGTCATGACCGACTTCGGTTCTCTGCCGGGAAGCCCCAAGATCGTGTTTGCCTCGGGCGTACCGCTTACGCTCGCCGTGGGCAACGACACCGAAGTCGACGTTTTCAACACCGGCGCCGGCTTCGCCACGAAGCTGGCCTCGACCCTCGACGGCACCAATGCCGTTTACCGGCTGGTGTGTATCGGGCAGTATTCGAGCGCCACCAACACGTTCACCGCCACCAGTGTCACCGTGAACCTGCAGGAGTAGCCCGGCCAGAATCGGGCGGCGCGCACATGCCCTGGAATCGCCGCGCTTTCACCGGTCGCAGGCTGAGCCGCGCCTTCAACATCGCGGACCTGCGCGAGCTGGCGCGCCGCCGCGTGCCGGGGTTCGCCTTCGAGTACGTCGAAGGAGGCGCGGAGGATGAGAGCTCGCTGCGCCACAATCGCACCGCTTTCGAGCGGCTGCGACTGCTGCCCGATACGCTCATCGACACCTCGCGGCGGCAGCTGCGCACCACGATCCTGGGAACCCCCGCGGACGCCCCGCTGGTCATCGCCCCGACCGGGCTCAACAACATGCTGCACCCGGGGGGCGACCTGGCGCTGGCACGCGCCGCGGCGCGCCGCCGCATTCCCTACACCCTGAGCACGCTCTCCACCACACGGCTCGAGGAGGTGGCAGCGCGCGCCGGCGGCCGCCTGTGGATGCAGCTCTACGTCCTCAACGACCGCGCCATCGGGCGCGACCTGATGCAGCGCGCCGCGGCGGCCGGCTACGAAGCGCTCGTATTCACGACCGACGCCAATGTGTTCGGCAGCCGCGAATGGGACCAGCGCAACTACCGCGCTCCCGCCAAACCCACGCTGCGCGCCGCGCTCGATGTACTGCGCCATCCGCGCTGGCTGTACGAGGTGCTGCTGCGCAACGGCATCCCGCGCTTCCGCAACGTCGAGGCGTTCCTGCCGCCGGGCGCCGCCAGTGCCGTCGGCGGCAGCACCGTGCTGCCGGGCATGTTCGAGGCGAGCATCAGCTGGGACGACATCGCCTGGATCCGGCAGTTCTGGCGCGGCAAGCTCCTCATCAAGGGCGTGCTGAGCGTGCGCGACGCCGAGCGCGCCGTTGCGCTCGGCTGCGACGGGATCGTGCTGAGTAACCACGGCGGACGGCAGCTCGACTACTGCGTGGCCGCGCTCGACGTGCTGCCGGAAGTGGCCGCCGCAGTCAACGGACGCCTGGCCGTGCTCCTCGACGGGGGCATTCGCCGCGGCACCGACGTCGTCAAGGCGCTGGCCCTCGGCGCGCAGGCGGTCATGCTCGGGCGCGCGACGCTCTACGGTCTCGGCGCCGGCGGCGAGGCGGGCGTCGCGCGCGCGCTCGAGATCCTCTGCACCGAGACCGAGCGGACGCTCGGCCTGCTGGGCTGCAACTCGGTGGCTGAGCTCGGCCCGCGGCACATCCGCCGCGACTGATCAGCGCTCGGGCGACTCCAGCAGCTCGAGCAGCTGGTCCCTCCACAGCGCCGCGACCGTGTGCGAGCCGTGGCCGCGGGTGCGGTCGCTGTAGGGGATCACGACGGCGCGGCCGTGCGGCACGCGCGTGATCTCGCGCTCGAGGATCTTGAGCTCCGGGGGATTGACGAGATCGTCGGCCGAGTTCACGGCGATGAGCGGTGCCTCGATCTTCCCGAGCTGCGGCCCCGGGTCGTAGTCACGCGAGGCTTCAACCTGGTAGAGAACGTCGTTGGCGTCGCTGCTCTTCCATTGGGCGGCTACGTAGGCCTCGATCACGCGATCGGCGTCGGCGAGCGTCGGCGCTTCCTTCTGCCGCAGCACCGGATTGCTGCTCATCAGCCATATCATCTCGATCGCGGTCCGCAGTGAAGGCGGCTCGCTCTGGTAGTCGCCGCCAGCCCAGGCCGGGTCGTTGCGGATCGCCTCGATCAGCGTACGCCGCCAGACGCGATTGCGGCCCGAGATCTGCGTCGGCAGGCTGGCGAGCGGCATGAGCGCGTCCATGAACTGCGGGTGCTGCTCGCCCCAGAGCCAGGTGTGCATGCCGCCCATCGAGGTACCCATCACGAGCCGCGCGTGATTCACCTTGAGCCCCTGCGTCAGCAGCAGGTACTCGGCCTGCACCATGTCGAGGTAGCCGTAGTGCGGGAAGCGCGCCCGCAACCCGTCGCTCGGCTTGGACGACTGGCCGTGGCCAATACCGTCCGGCAGCACGATGAAATAGCGCGTGGCATCGAGCGGCTGACCCGGCCCGAAGAGCTCACCGGCGAACTCCGGGCGGATGAACTGCGCACCGCTGCCGCCGGTGCCGTGCCCGATGAGCACGGCGTTGCGCACCACGCCGTGCGCATCGGCGCGCGGCGCGCCGAGCGTGCGGTAATGGATACGCAACTGCGGCAGCGCCTCGCCGGAGGCGAAGCGGAAGTCCCCGATCACGTAATCGCCTTCGACCGGAGCCGG
>JASHVF010000335.1 GCA_030039615.1 Gammaproteobacteria bacterium
GACTCGGGCGGCTTCCAGGTCTTCAGCCTCCAGAGCCTGCGGCGTATCAGCGAGGAGGGCGTGCGCTTCCGCTCGCCGATCGACGGCCGCGAAGTGCGCCTCACGCCCGAGGACTCCATGGACGTGCAGCGGGCGCTGCGCTCCGACATCGCCATGGCGCTCGATGATTGCACGCCGCACCCGGCCACCGAGCGCGAGGCGCGCGAATCCATGGAGCGCTCGATGCGCTGGGCGGCGCGCAGTCACGCCCACTATCACCGCGGGGAGGCCGAGCCGCCGCCCGGAGGGCTGTTCGGCATCGTGCAGGGCGGCATGCACGTGCCGCTGCGGCTCGCCTCGCTCGAGAGCCTGCTGCGCCTCGACTGGCCCGGGCTCGCGATCGGCGGCCTCGCGGTCGGCGAGCCGGAGGAGGAGCGGCTCAGGGTGCTGGACGGCCTCGTGCCGCACATGCCGGCCGAGCGGCCGCGCTACCTCATGGGCGTCGGTCGCCCGGAGGACATCGTGGCGGCGGTGCTGCGCGGCATCGATCTGTTCGATTGCGTCATCCCGACCCGCCACGCACGCAACGGCCACCTGTTCACGGCGAGCGGCGTCATCAACATCCGCAACAGCGCCCACCAGGAGGATCTCGGCCCCATCGACGCCGCCTGCAGCTGCTACACCTGCCGCAACTACACGCGCGCCTACCTGCGCCACCTCGACCGCTGCAACGAGATTCTCGGCTCGCGACTTAACACTATTCACAACCTGCATTTCTATCTCAACCTGATGCGCGCGCTGCGCGCCGCCCTGGCGGCCGGGCAGCTCGAGAGCTTCGCACGGGGGTTCCTCGCCGCCCGGCGGACGGATGCGATCCCTGTGGCATAATGCCGCCCTTTTCGCTGCCGGGACCTCGCATATGAACCTGATTTCCGATGCCTGGGCGCAGGCCGCGCCGGGCCCCACCAGCCAGGTGATGCCGCTGCTGATGATGGGGGCGTTCGTCGCCGTGTTCTATTTCCTGCTGATCCGGCCGCAGCAGAAGAAGGCGCGCGAGCACCAGGCGCTGGTGGCGAAGCTGGCCGCGGGCGATGAGGTGGTGACCAATGGCGGCATGCTCGGACGTGTCACCGAAGTCGGCGAGACCTTCGTGACGCTCGAGGTTGCCGACGGGGTGCGCATCAAGGTGCAGCGCTTTCAGATCGCCTCGCTGATGCCCAAGGGCACGCTGAAGAGCGCTTAGAGCCTATGCTGGAGTACGCCCGCTGGAAGTACCTGCTCGTCGCGGCGGTGCTGCTGCTCGCGATGCTGTTCGCGCTGCCGAACGTCTTCGGTGAAGACCCGGCGCTGCAGATCGCCGCCAAGGACCACACGGCGATAACCGACGCCGCCGCCCAGAGCGTCGAGGCGTTCCTCAAGACGCGTGGCCTGCACTTCGAGAGGAGCTACATCGACCAGGGACGGCTGATGGTGCGCTTCGGCAGCGTGCCGGACCAGCTGGCGGCGCGCGACGCGGTCAACGACCAGTACAAGGACACCTACATCACCGCGCTGTCGTTCGCGCCGCGCACTCCCGAGTTCCTGCGCGTGCTGGGCCTCAAGCCCATGCCCCTCGGGCTCGACCTGCGCGGCGGGCTCTACCTGCTCTACCAGGTGGACGTGAACTCCGCGGTCGCGCAGGCGCTCGAAGGCTACGCCACCGATGCGCGCCGCGCGCTCACCACCGCCGGCGTTCCTTTCAAGGACGTCGGCGTGGACGGTGCCAGCGCCACGGTGCGCGTGCAGCTCGCCGCCGGGGCCGACGTCGCCGCGGCGCGCAGCGCACTCAACCAGCCGCTGCAGGGCCTGGCCGTGAGCGTCGCCAGCGACCCGGCCGGGCCCTCGATCCTGGCGAGCATGACCAGCGCGCAGATCCGCGAGCGCCAGGACTACGCCATCCAGCAGAACATCACGACGCTGCGCAACCGCGTCAACGAGCTGGGCGTCTCCGAGCCGATCGTGCAGCGCCAGGGCGTCGACCGCATCAACGTCCAGCTCCCCGGCGTGCAGAACTCGGCGGAGGTGAAGGACATCCTCGGCCGCGTCGCCACCCTCGAGTTTCGTCTCGAGGACATGCAGAACAGCGCCGTCGAGGCGGAGCGGCTCGGCCGGGCGCCGCTCGGCTCCAAGCTTTACACGCACACGCGCATGGGCCGGCCGATTCTGCTGAAGCGTGAGGTCATCGCCACCGGCGACCAGCTCACCAACGCGACTACCGGCCAGTCGCAGGAAGGCCCCGCGGTCAACGTGCGGCTCGACGAGCGCGCCGGCGAGAACATGCTGCGCACCACGCGCGCCAATCTCAACCGGCGCATGGCGGTGGTGCTCATCGAGAAGCACCCCGAGATCGCCGAGGTCGACGGCAAGAAGGTGACGCGCGAGGTGACCGACGAGGAGGTCATCAACGACGCCACCATCCGCGGGGTCTTCAGCAATAACTTCCAGATCACCGGGCTGCAGGCCGGCGAGGCGCGCGAGCTCGCGCTGCTGCTGCGCTCCGGCTCGCTCGCCACGGTCATCTACCCGGTCGAGGAGCGCGCCGTGGGCCCGAGCCTCGGGCGCGACAACATCGAGAAGGGAGTGACGGCGCTGATCGTTGGCATGGCGGGCGTGTTTCTCTTCATGGCGCTCTACTACCAGGTCTTCGGCCTGGTGGCGGACCTGGTACTGCTTGCCAACGTGGTACTGCTGACGGCGCTGCTGTCGATGATGCACCAGGTGCTCTCGCTCCCGGGCATCGCGGGCATTCTGCTCACGGTCGGCATGGCGGTGGACGCCAACGTGCTGATTTACGAGCGCATCCGCGAGGAGATCCGCAAGGGCGTGTCGCCGCAGGCGGCGATCCGCGCCGGCTTCGAGAAGGCCTTCTCGGCGATCGCCGATTCCAACATCACGACGCTGATCGCCGGCGTGGTGCTGTGGGTGCTCGGTACCGGCGCGATCCGCGGCTTCGCCGTGGTGCTCACCCTCGGCATCGCCACCTCGATGTTCACTTCGCTGATGGGCAGCCGCGCGCTGCTCACGCTCATGTACGGCGGCCGCCGCAAGCTCACGCGCCTTGCGATCGGCTGATGCCGCGCAGCGCACCAGGAATCAAACGTGGAATTCTTCAGTCACCAGACCAGCTACCCCTTCATGGCCACCCGCAAGGTGTGGTATGGCCTGTCGGCGCTGCTCATGATCGTGTCGCTCGGCTCGTTCTTCGCGCGCGGCGTGAACCTCGCCATCGACTTCACCGGTGGCGTGAGTGCCGAGGCGAGCTTCCCGCAGGCCGCCAACGTGGACGCGGTCCGTGCCGGCCTGACCGCGGCCGGTTTTCGCGAGCCCTCCGTGCAGAGCTTCGGCTCCTCGCGCGACGTCGCCATCCGCCTGCCGCCGGATGCCAAGCAGACCGCGGAGGGCATTCGTGCGCGTCTCGAGACGACGTTGCGCGCCATCGACCCGGCGGCGCAGGTCGTGCAGCTGGAGGTGGTGGGACCGCAGGTCGGGAATGAGCTCAAGGCAAGCGCGGCCTG
>JASHVF010000336.1 GCA_030039615.1 Gammaproteobacteria bacterium
GAGGCGCGCCAGCGCCTCGCGATACTTGGCGCTGGTGCGCGCGATCACGTCCGCGGGCAGCTTCGGCCCCGGCGCGCGCTTGTCCCAGTCGAGTGTCTCGAGATAGTCGCGCACGAACTGCTTGTCGAAGCTCGGCGGGCTCGTTCCGGGGCGATAGGTGTCGGCCGGCCAGAAGCGCGAGGAATCGGGAGTCAGCACCTCGTCGATCAGCGTGAGGGTGCCGGCCGCGTCGAGCCCGAACTCGAACTTGGTGTCGGCGATGATGATGCCGCGCTCGCGCGCGTGCGCGGCGGCGAAACGGTACAGCGACAGCGCCGTGTCGCGCACTTTGGCGGCCAGCGGCGCGCCGAGCTGCTGCGCCATCGTGTCGAAGCTTATATTCTCATCATGCGCGCCGCGCTCGGCCTTGGTAGCGGGCGTGAAGATCGGCTGCGGCAGCTCGCCGGCGAGCACCAGGCCCCGGGGCAGCTCGATGCCGCACAGTGCGCCGCTCTTCTGGTAGTCCTTCCAGCCCGAGCCGATCAGATAGCCGCGCACCACCGCCTCGATCGGCAGTGCCTTGAGACGCCGCACCAACACCGCGCGACCGGCGAGCTGCGCGCGCTCGGCGGAGTCGTGCACCACGCTCTCGACGCTGCGGCCCGTCAGGTGATTCGGCACCAGATGTGCGAGCTTCGCGAACCAGAAGTTGGAGATCGAGTTCAGCACGCAGCCCTTGTCGGGAATCGGATCCGGCAGCACGACGTCGAACGCCGACAGCCGGTCGGTGGTCACGATGAGGAGCGTCGCCGCATCGACGGCGTAGATGTCGCGCACCTTGCCTTCGTGCAGGCGCTCGAGGCCGGTGAGCTGGGTGCGGTAAACGAGGGGCGCTGGCATGCGCTTGGTACTATACGTTGACATGGCGGCGGGCATGAAATGGATCGGCAAGGTCACCGGCGGACTCATCGGCCTGGTGTTCGGCGGCCCGATCGGCGTGGCGCTCGGCGTGCTGCTCGGCCACCAGTTCGACCAGGCGCAGAGCGCGGACGACGGGCAGCGCGCCACGCCGGGCGACGTCGGCGCGATCAGCGCGCGCTTCTTCGGCGCGACCTTCCGCGTGATGGGTTATGTCGCCAAGGCCGACGGGCGTGTGTCCGAGCAGGAGATCGCGGCCGCGCGCGCGGTGATGGCGGACCTGAGACTCGATGCCCGCCAGGTGCGCGAAGCCATCGCGCTGTTCACCGCGGGCAAGGCGCCCGAGTTCGATCTCGACGCCGAGCTCGCCACGCTGCGCGCCGCCTGCCGCGGACGCCCGGACATCCTGCGGATCTTCATCGAGATCCAGGTGCGCGCCGCGCTCGCCGGCAACAACCTCGAGGGACCGGTACGGCCCATCATGGGACGCATCGCCGCGGCGACGCGCGTCTCGGGACTCGAGCTGGCGCAGATCGAGGCGGTGCTGCGCATCCAGCGCGGCGGCTTCAGCCAGCAGCGCGCCGGCGGCGCGGGCGCCGCGCCCTCCGGGGCCGCGCTCGGCGAGGCGTACCGGGTGCTCGAGATCGAAGCGGCCGCGAGCGATGCCGAGGTCGTCAAGGCCTACCGACGGCAACTGAGCCGCCATCACCCCGACAAGCTCAAGGCGAACGGACTTCCGGAATCGATGCTCGGTCACGCCAAGCAGCGCACCCAGCAGATCATCGAGGCCTATGAGCTGATCCGGGTGCGGCGCGGAATCAACTAGAACTGGTTGATGGGCGGAAATCGCAAGCGATTTCCGCGGACATTACTCCGTCGGCCGCCGGCAAACGGCGCGGCGTTTGCCGGCTACTCGTCAGCGGGTCGTTGCCGCAGCCCATTCCTCGATCACTTCCTGCAGGGCGCGTACGCCGTCGGTGAGCGCCGCCGGTCCCGGCTGCAGGATGATGGCCGACTTGATCTCGCGCACGAATCCCGCGCGCACCGCGGGTAGCGTGTCCCAGCCGGGCCGCGCCGCCACCTGCTCGGGCCGGAATCTCTTGCCGCACCAGGAGCCAAGCACGATGTCCGGCGCCCGGCGCACCACCTCGAGGGGATCGGCGACGATGCGATTGCGCCCGAGGCTCTCGCGCGCCAGCTCGGGGAAGCAGTCCTCGCCCCCGGCCGCCGCGATCAGCTCCGACACCCAGCGGATGGCCGAGATCAGCGGTCCGTCCCACTCCTCGAAATACACGCGCGGACGCCGCGGCAGGCCGGCGGCACGCGCGCGCACCGCGGCGAGTCCCGCCTCGAGCTGCGCGGCCAGCGCGGCACTGTTCGCCTCGCAGCCGATCATGCCGCCCAAGGTGCGGATCATGGCAAGGATCTCGGGAACGGTGCGCTGGTTGAAAACGTGAACGTTGAGGCCCCGACGAATGAGCTCGGCGGCGATGTCGGCCTGCAGGTCGGAGAAGCCGAGCACCAGGTCGGGGGCCAGCGCGACGATGCGCTCGGTGCGCGCGCTGGTGAAGGCCGAGACCCGCGGTTTCTCGCGCCGGGCACGCGGCGGACGCACGGTGAAGCCGGAGATGCCGACGATGCGCCGCTCCTCGCCGAGCAGGTAGAGCGTCTCGGTCGTCTCCTCGGTAAGACACACGATCCGTTGCGGATATGCCGAATTCGCTGTCACTGGGCCAACTCTCAGGCCCGGCACTGTATCCTTAAGATATGTGGCAGCGCATCTGGGGCCTCCTCGATCGCGGCCTGTTTGGCCAGGCGTCGCAGCGTCCGGCGCTGCTCGGCGCGCTGCTGCGCCTGCTGCGCTATCCCTACGCGCTGCTGCGCGATCTGTCGCGCGGGGATATCAACCTGCGGGCCATGAGCCTGGTGTACACGACGCTGCTCTCGCTCATCCCGCTGCTCGCCTTCAGCTTCGCGATCCTCAAGGTCTTCGGCGGCCACCGCGACCTGGTGCCGATCGTCTACGAACTGTTCCGCCCGGTGGGCGAGCCTGCGGCCACCGATCTCACCGCCCGCGCGGTCCAGTTCGCCAACCGTGTGAGCAGCGGCGTGGTCGGCTCGGTGGGACTCGCGCTGCTCGCCTGGACGCTCATCGGCACCATCAAGAAGGTCGAGGACAGCTTCAATTTTCTCTGGCACGTCGAGCAGCCGCGCAGCTTCGCGCGCCGCCTCACCGAGTACTCGGCGCT
>JASHVF010000036.1 GCA_030039615.1 Gammaproteobacteria bacterium
CGAGGATCTGCGCTTCCGCAATCCCTTGAGCGCGGTATTCGTCGCGGCGGGCGAGGCGTGCGGGCTTGCGCGCAATGCCGACTTCAACGGACCGGACCAGGCAGGGGTCGGCTTCTATCAGGTCACCCAGCGCGCCGGCCGCCGCTGCAGCAGCGCCGTCGCGTACCTGCGCCCCGCGCAGTCGCGGCCCAACCTCACCGTACGCACGGACGCGCTCGCGACGCGGGTGCTGTTCTCCGGCACGCGCGCGGTCGGCGTCGAGTACCGCCATGGGGGCGCCGTGCTTGCGGCCCGGGCCGAGCGTGAGGTGGTGCTCGCGGCAGGCGCCATCGCATCCCCGCAGCTGCTCCTGCTGTCGGGCATCGGACCGGGTGCCGCGCTGCGCGCGCTCGACATCGCAGTCGTCGCCGATGCGCCGGAGGTGGGCGCCAACTTGCAGGACCATCTCGACTTCTGCACGGTGTACCGCTGCACCCAGCCGCTCACCTACGACTTCACGGCCTGGTAGGAGCTCGCGGTCGGCCTGCGTTACCTCCTCACCCGCTCAGGCCCCGGGGTGAGCAATGTCGCCGAAGCGGGCGGCTTCGCCCGCTCGGCGCTGGCGGCCGATGAGCGCCCGGACATCCAGCTGCACTTCGTACCGGCGCAGCTCGACGACCACGGCCGCAATCGCCTGCCCGGCCACGGCTTCACCATACATGCCTGCATTCTGCGGCCCGCGAGCCGCGGACGCATCGAGCTCGGCTCGCAGCGCCCCGAGGACCCCCCGCGCATCCACGCCGGTTACCTGAGCGCCGCAGACGATCTCGAGGTGCTCCTCGAGGGCATCCGGCTCTCGCGCGCGATCGTGGGCGCGCCGCCGTTCGCGCCCTTCCGTGGGGCGGAGGTGTTCCCCGGCGAAGGCGCGAGCGCCCGCGAGGCGCTGATCGAGGCGGTGAGGCGCAAGGCCGAGACGCTCTACCACCCGGCGGGAAGCTGTCGCATGGGGAGCGATGCCGGCGCGGTGGTCGATGGCGAGTTGCGCGTCCGGGGGGTGGAGATGCTGCGCGTGGCCGATGCGTCGGTGATGCCGCGCCTCATCGGCGCCAATACCAACGCGACCACCATGATGATCGCCGAGAAGGCGGCGGACGCGCTGCTGGCGACGGCCGCGACCTAGGTCAGCGGCCGCGCTGCAGCGACTTCTCCCAGTCGCGGGGTCGCGCCCCGTAGAGCCCCTGCCCACGCGCGAGCGCCTCGAGCGTGAGGCGCTTGCGCCGCCGCTCGATGATCGCGAACAGTGCCGCGAGGCCCGAGCGGTTGCTCTTGAGATACGGCCGAACCCTGGCAGCGAGCAGCGCCAGGTCGTGTGCCTCTCCCAGGCAGTCGGTGAGCCGCCCCGCCTGCCGCGCCAGGCGCGCGAGTCTGCGCGGCTGCAGCGGTGCGAGTATCTCGAGCGCATAGCGCAGGTACTTCGCCTGCTTGCGCCATTCGTGCAACGTTTCATCCGTCGGACGCGACCGTCCGAGGAGCTGCGCCCGCCGGCCATGCCTGTAGATCCGCTGCAGCGCGGGCCCGAGCACCGACCAGCCGCGGGCGCCGAAGCGCCAGCCGCTCACGCGAGCGCACAGACGCTCGAGGGCGCGGCGGCTGCGCTGCAGCCGTTGCGGATGTTCGCGCAGCCGCCGCTGCTCCCTCAGCCGCTCGGCCTGCAGCGTCCGCAGCAGCGCAGTCACGGCGGCATCGCCACGCAAGGCGCGATGCCCGCGGCGCAGCCCGCCGAGCGTCTGCCGCAGCACCTTGGCGTCGCGTGCCGCGTTGAGTGCGTGCGCGGCATTGCGCAGCAGCGCATTCTCCCGGCGATAGCTCGCCTCGCCGAGCGCGGGCCGCAGCAGCCGCAAAGCCGCCCGCGACCTCTTGAGATCCTTGCGGGCCGTATGCACCGCCGCATCGGAGAGCCGTGCCGCCGCGAGCGCCCGCGCGGCGCGGCGGGCGAAATGGCGCACCGCGCGGCGCGCCGCGCGCGTGCCCGAGCTGCCCGTTGCGAACGTCTTGCTGGCCATGGGAGGTTGCGGCGCGAGCCTACGCGCGGCAGGCTCCCGGACAATACGTAGTTACTCGGGGGAGCTGGCCCGCCTGTGCCGCAGGAGTAACATTGCCGACATCAGGAGCAAGCACGCACCAGGCCGTACAGTCACAACTCCGAGCTGCCCGCGCCGGTCCGTGCGCATCTTCCGTCGCATGCCCAGGACATCTACCGCGAAGCTTTCAATCATGCCTTCGAGGCCCACATGGGCGATCCGCGCCAGGAGGAGGCAGCGCACCGCATCGCGTGGGCGGCGGTCAAACGGCGCTACGTGAAGGAGCAGGACCAGTGGGTCGAGCGAAGCTGAGATGATCGACCACACCGGCTTCACGGTCGCCGATCTGCGCAGATCCACGGCCTTCTATGCGACGGCCCTCCGGCCGCTCGGGATCGAGCTGCTCATGGAGCTGACTGCGCAGCAGACCGGCGCAGGAGCGCACGCCGGCTTCGGCGTCGCCGGCAAGCCCTTCTTCTGGATCGGCGACCGCGGCTCACCGAGCACGGGGATCCACGTCGCGTTCACGGCGGAAAACCGCGCTCAGGTGGACGCGTTCCACCGGGCCGCCCTCGAGGCGGGAGGCAAGGACAACGGCGCACCGGGGATCAGACCCCACTATCACGCAAACTACTACGGCGCGTTCGTCCTCGATCCGGACGGCAACAACATCGAGGCCGTCTGCCACCAGCCGACCTAAGCCCGGGCGCTTTGCCGCAGCGCCTTCGATCATGAGGCCGTTTAATTCCATTTACACGCACGGCTTCCTGCGCATCGCGCTCTGCACGCCGCGTGTCGAAGTCGCGCAGCCGGCGGTCAATGTGCAGCGCACCCTGGCGCTCGCCGAGCGCGCCGTCGCCTTGAGGTCGGCGCTGGTGCTGTTTCCGGAGCTCGGGTTGTCCGCCTACTCGAACGAGGACCTGGTTCTGCAGGATGCGCTGCTCGATGACGTCGAGCGCGCCGTCGAGCGTCTGCTCGAGGCGAGTCGCGCGCTCGCGGCAATCCTCCTGGTGGGGGCACCGCTGCGCAGCGAGGGACGGCTGTTCAACTGCGCCCTGGTGATGTGCCAGGGCGCGCTGCTCGGCGTAGTGCCCAAGACCTACTTGCCCAATTACCGGGAGTTCTACGAGAAGCGCCAGTTCGCCTCGGCGAGCCACGCGCTCGCTGACACCATCGGGGTCGCGGGACGGCGCGTGCCATTCGGCAATGACCTGCTGTTCGTCTGCCACCGCTGGCGCGACTTCGTGCTGCACGTCGAGATCTGCGAGGATCTGTGGGTGCCGCTGCCGCCCAGCACCCGCGCGGCGCTCGGCGGCGCTACGGTCCTCGCCAATCTCTCCGCCAGCAACGCCACGACGGCCAAGGCGGATTACCGGCGGCTGCTGTGCGCGGCGCAATCCGCCAAATGCATCGCCGCCTATGCTTACGCCGCGGCGGGTTACGGGGAGTCCACCACCGAGCTGGCCTGGGACGGGCACGCGATCGCCTGCGAAAACGGCGATCTGATCGCCGAGTCGCAGCGCTTCCGCCATGAGGACGCGCTCATCACCGCGGACGTCGACCTGGAGCGGCTGCGCCAGGAGCGCATGCGCACCACGAGCTTCAGCGACTGCGCGCGGCTCGAGCGCGCCGGACTCGCCGCGCTGCGCCCCATCGGCTGCGATCTGGAGCTCCCGGAAGGGACCGTGCCGCTCGAGAGGACCATCGCGCGCTTCCCCTACGTTCCCTCCGACCTCGCCCGCCTCGATGAGCGCTGCCGCGAGATCTATGACATCCAGGTCCAGGGCCTGGTGCGGCGCATGGAAGGCAGCGGGATCGACAAGCTGGTCGTCGGCGTCTCCGGGGGACTCGACTCGACCCAGGCGCTGCTGGTTGCCGCCCGCGCGGTCGATACCCTCGGTCTGCCGCGCGCCAACCTGCTCGGCTTCACGCTGCCGGGCTTCGCGACCAGCGAGTCGACGCGGGCCAATGCGCTGCGGCTGATGAGCGCGCTCGGAGCGAATTCACGGGAAATCGACATCAGGCCGTCGGCCATGCAGATGCTGCGCGACCTCGGCCATCCCTTCGCCCGCGGTGAGGCATCTGCGGACATCACCTTTGAGAACGTCCAGGCGGGCGAGCGCGCCTCGCATCTGTTCCGCCTCGCGAACTTCCACGGCGGGCTGGTGGTGGGGACCAGCGATCTCTCCGAGCTCGCGCTCGGCTACACGACCTACGGCGTCGGGGATCAGATGTCCCACTACGCCGTCAACGCCTCGGTGCCGAAGACTCTCATCCGGCACCTCATCTACTGGGTCGCGCGCAGCGGCCAGCTCGACGGCACCGTGGCGGCCGTGCTGCAGGACATCCTCGCTACCCCGATCAGTCCCGAGCTGCTGCCCGCGACCGGCGGGCAGCTGCAAGCGCCCGAGAACCTCATCGGTCCTTACGAGCTGCAGGATTTCAATCTCTATTATATGAGTCGCTTCGGGTTCCGCCCCAGCAAGGTCGCGTTTCTGGCCGGGCATGCCTGGTCACGGCGCGGCGCCGGTGTCTGGCCGGCATCGGTGCCGGAGTCCGCTCGTCACGAATACGATCCGGCGGCCATCAAGCACTGGCTCAGGGTGTTCATCACGCGCTTCTTCGGCGCGAGCCAGTTCAAGCGCTCCGCGCAGCCCAACGCACCCAAGGTCGGCTCCGGCGGCTCTCTGTCCCCGCGCGGCGACTGGCGAGCGCCGAGCGATGCAAGTGCGCAAGTCTGGCTCGACGAGCTCGAGCGCCACGTGCCCTGAACGGGCCGCGGCTCAGCGGTCCCCCGCCCGCGGCAGGGCCTGAGCCTAGGCGTCGCGATCCTGCGCCGCATCCAGCCTCTCTGCGAGTGCGCGCAGCCCGTCGGAGATCGAGACCGGGTAACCATGACCTCCTTCGCCAAGCTCGCGCAGCGCGGGCGGCAGCGAGAGCAGCTCGGCGCGGCAGGAGTCGCGGATGCTGGCGAGCGGCGGGAGCGCTGCGATGCGCCGGCCATTGCGGACGACTTCCTGCAGCAGCGCCCGACCCTCGGCCGGTTCATCGAGTCCCACGACCCGGTCGCGCAGATACTCTCCGGAGCTGTTGCGCTCGCGGTATACCTGTTTCGCGCCCGGCCAGGTTGCCTTGCCGGGTGAGCTCTTGCGCCGCGGCCGCCCGGCGTATGCCTCGAGCTTGTAGGCCATGTCGAGCGCCGGCGCGTCAGATGAGACATCGAGCGCCGTGCCGACACCGAAGGCATCGACCGGCGCGCCGGCCGAGAGCAGCTCCTCGATCGCGTGCTCATCGAGGCCGCCGCTCAGGACAATCTGAACGTTGCCGTAGCCGTGTGCGTCGAGTGCGGCACGCGCATCGCGGGCCTGCACGGCCAGGTCGCCGCTGTCGATGCGCACGGCGCGAATGCCGGCTGCGGTTGCCGCGCCGGCCTTGAGTTCGTCCGCGAGACGGATCACCCGGCGCACGGCGCGAGCCGTGTCGTAGGTATCGACCAGCAGCGTGGTCGCTTCGCGGCGGCTGTGCACGAAGTCGCGGAATGCGGCCTGTTCGCTGTCATGCGCCTCGATGAACGAGTGCGCCAGCGTTCCCGACAGCGGGATGCCGAAACGCGCGCCGGCCGCAACCGTGGCGGTGGCGTCGAAACCGGCGAGATAGGCGGCGCGCGCGGCAAACAGTGCGGCGCTCGCCTCGTGTGCGCGCCGCATGCCGAAATCGACCAGCTGCCGGCCGCGCGCCGCGATCACGCAGCGCGCCGCCTTGCTGGCGATGGTGGTCTGGAAATGCACGATGTTGAGCAGGCGGCTCTCGAGCAGCTGCGCCTCGAGTATCGGCGCCGTCACCCGCAGGATCGGCTCATCGGCGAAGAACGGCGTGCCCTCCGGCAGCGCGTGCATTGCGCCCGTGAAGCGCACCGTCGCGAGGTGGTCGAGGAAGCGCGCGGAGAACCGGTTGAGACCGGCAAGATAGGCGAGATCCTCATCCTCGAAGCGCAGCCGCTCGAGATAATCGACCGCCTGCTCTAGACCCGCCGCCACCAGGAAATGGCGGCTCGCCGGCAGCCTGCGCACGAACAGCTCAAAGACCGCCGTGTCCTCCATGTGCGCGTCGAAATAGGCCTGCGCCATCGCCAGCTGATAGAAGTCGGTGAGCAGCACGCCGCGCAACGGATCGATCATGGGCTCGGCCATCCAGATGCCTGTGCGTATTCTGCCCGCGCCGCGCCTTCTGCCGCCACACCCTGGCAACGGTGAATGGCAGAAACGCATTGGGACATCTACGTATTCAGGTTTCTCAGGGGCTCGCGCAACGTTCCATCGACATTGGTGAGGAGGAATCGCATGGCGAAGGAAGTCACCAGAGCCGGTGTGCAGAAGCGAGCGCCCGGCCCGGCGCCCTCATCCCGCGTCCTGACCGCGGTCACTCCGGAAAGTCGACGGGTCATGATCTGCGAGGCGGCGTACTACATCGCAGAGCATCGGGGATTTCAGCCCGGACATGACATGGACGATTGGTTAACCGCGGAACAGCAGATCGACGCGTCGTTGACGAGTCCCGAGTCGCGCACGGCGGATTCGCGCCCACAACGCTGACAGGGCGAGCGGGACTGCGCCGGCGGTAGAGTTCTCGATGTCTATGGAGAGCCGATCCCGCGGCTCTACAAGTGCGGCGAGCTGGGCTCGATCTACGGCAACTGCTATACCGGCCTATCCTACGCAGGGCACCGGACTACTCGACCGCCAGCATCGTCCGCAGCAGGTCTAGTAATTCCTCTGCATTTACCGGCTTGCTCACCAATCTCATGAATGGATCGGCCGGAAGCTTCCTCATTGCGGAGGAAGTGTCGCCCGTCATGAGCACTGCCCTGAGCGGCCGACCGAGCGCCTCCCGCAGCCCGGTGATGACTTGCGTTCCCAATTCTCCGTCACCGAGGTGGTAGTCGGTCACCAACAGATCAATGTCGCCATCTCGGCGCACGTGCTCGAGCGCGTCGGCCACGGAACTGAGAGCCGTGACGCGATATCCTTCTGTCCTCAGCAGCATCTGTGTCGCATTCCGTACCCCCGGATCATCTTCTACCAGGAGAATGTGCGCCTGAATCGGCGCGCTCTTGGGCGCCAGGTGCGATTCGACCTGCGGTTGCGGCGACATGGCGCCATCACTCGCCGGCAGGGTAAGCGCGAAGAGCGACCCGCGCCCGACCTCGGATTGCACTTCGAGCTTCAGGCCGAGCAGCGTCACCAGACGTCGGACGATACTCAAGCCCAGACCGTATCCCTCGCGAGCACGGTTATGCGGGCCGCCCACTTGGAAAAACTCATCGTAGATGTAGCCCAATTGGTCGGCCGCAATGCCGATGCCCGTATCATGGACTTCGATGCGTACGAAGCCAGGGTATTCGTGCAAACATCGCAATGCCACGCAACCCTGGCGAGTGTATCTGATCGCATTCGAGACCAAATTGCGCACGATCTGGCCAACCAGCGACGGGTCGCTGCGAACGGCGTCCTCGCACGGAGTTACATCCAAGACGAGTCCCTTGCTCTCCGCCAGGCCCGCAAATTCGCTGCGTAACTCCTCAAAGAGCGTACTCAGCACGAAATCGCTCGGGTTGGGCTTGACGGCACCTGACTCGAGCTTGCTGATGTCGAGCAACCCATTCACCAGTCGCGACATCGACGCAATCGCTTGCTCATGCTGCGCCAGTGCCGCTCTCTGCGTGGCGTCCATCGAGGTTCGCCGCAGCGTTCCACTGACGAGTGCCAGCGTCTGCAGCGGCTGACGCAGATCGTGACTGGCGGTTGCAAGAAAACGGCTCTTGGCGAGGTCGGAGCGCTCCGCCTGACTGC
Source organism: Gammaproteobacteria bacterium (assembly GCA_030039615.1). GTDB lineage: Bacteria > Pseudomonadota > Gammaproteobacteria > Steroidobacterales > Steroidobacteraceae > 13-2-20CM-66-19. Next base: position 7,910 of record JASHVF010000036.1, read on the forward strand.
GCGCTTCCTGCAGCTGTCGCTCGACCATTAATCGGTGCGTCACATCACGAATGGCCGCAACGACGAACCACTCCGAATCACAGTGGACCGACTTCAGACTGATCTCAGCCGGAAACTCGGTGCCGTCAGCACGCAGGCCAAACAAGTCGAGTCGGTCATTTCCCATCGCCCGCGTCTTCCTGCTTCTCGAGAACTGCTCCCGGTAAATCACGTGTCGCGCACGGAAGCGTTCGGGAATCAGTGCCTCAACGCCGCAACCGATGAGTTCATCGTGCGCGTGTCCGAAAAGCGCTTTGACGCTTTCATTGGCAAAACGGATGATGCCCGCACTGTCGACAATCAGCATCGCATCCGGCGCATCCTCCAGCGCGGCGCGGATTACATCAGGGGAAAGTGGATGCATAGATATAAGGAAGCACCTAATAGCGCATAAGCGTCGGCTGAGCAACCTACGGTAAAACTCAGGCACTCAACCCAGGACCTTGTGTCCTGGGACATAATGTCCTAGATGAGGCGGCCAGACAGATCACTCCCGGTCCGGACCTTGTCCGCATCCTGAAGGGAAGGCACATGCGCATGCGCGCATCCCGCTCCTGCTCCATTGCGGTCCTCGCCTTCGGCGGCGCGCTCGCCGACGCGGCACCCCCGGCCCCGCCCGCGGCCCCAATAATCCCCGTCACCGACAGCTACTTCGGCACGCAGGTGACAGATAACTATCGCTACTTCGAGGACCTCAAGAATCCACAGGTACAGGCCTGGATGAAGGACCAGGCAGTCTACGCGCGCGCGGTGCTCGATAGTCTCCCGGGTCGCAAGGCCCTGCTCGAGCGCATCACGGCGCTGGATAAAAGCCAGGTCGTGGTATTCGACGTGCAGCAACGCGGTGAGCGCTACTTCTATCAGAAGCGCAGGCCCGAGGATCAGGTCGCCAGGCTCTACTACCGCAATGGGCTCGATGGCGAGGAGCACCTGCTGCTCGATCCCGCGAGTTTCGGCACTGCACAGGCGCACGGCGCGCTCGATTTCTACGGTCCTTCCTGGGACGGACAGCTGGTCGCCTACGGCGTCTCGCTCGGCGGCTCGGAGGAGAGCGTTGTTCACGTGCTCGACGTCGCCGGCAAGCGTACCTACAAGGAGTCAATTGACCGCACCAGCAGCAGCGTCATCGCCTGGACGCCGGACAACCGCGGCTTCTTTTACCTGCGCTACTTGAAGCCGACCGCGGACATGAAGCCCTCGGACAAAACCTACAACGCTCGCACCTATCTGCACACGCTCGCCGCCAACGCGACCGGCGACGGCGACCCAGTGGTCTTCGGACGCGGCGTCGCGCCCAACGTCGACGTCCCCGAGGGCCAGGGGGCCTATGTGCTGATCTGGCCCGACTCCCCGTATGCGGTCGCCGTCGCGAATCAGAACCTGGATCAGAACCCCTCGACGCTCTACGTCGCGCGCCTCGACGCCATCAACGGCGCCGCGACGCTCTGGCGCAGGATCGCCGAGGTCACCGACGAGGTGACGCAGTTCCAGGCGCAGGGGGAGTACCTCTACTTCCTCACTTCAAAGGGTGCGCCGCGTTTCAAGCTCGCGCGCCTGGCGCTCGCGGATCCCGACCTGGCGCGAGCGAACGTCGTGCTCCCCGAGAGCCATGCGGTGCTCACGGGCTTCGCCCTGGCGAGCGACGGCGTGTAC
>JASHVF010000037.1 GCA_030039615.1 Gammaproteobacteria bacterium
GTGCACGCGCGCCATCATCATCGCCCGCGGGCGCATCGTCGCCGACGACACCCCGGCGGGGCTTGCCGCGCGTTCGCGCTATCACAACGCCGTCTCGATGCAGCTCGACGACCCCGGGCAGCTCGCCGCGGCGCGCGCCGCGCTGGCGGCGCTGCCGGCGGTCGCCGACCTGGAGGTGAGCGAGCGCGACGCGCGCCTCACCGCCTTGCCCAGGGCCGGGGCGACCATCCTGCCGGCGCTGTCGGAGCTCGCCACGCGCCAGGGGCTCAGGCTCAAGGAGCTGCACCTCGAGTCGGGCCGCCTCGACGAAGTCTTCCGCACCATCACCGCCTGACACCGAAAAGCACATGCGCAACGTGGGCATCATCATGCGCCGCGAGCTCGCGAGTTACTTCGCGACCCCGCTCGCGTACGTCTTCATACTCATTTTTCTCCTGCTGGCGAACGCCTTCACCTTCTATCTCGGTGGCTTCTACGAGCGCGGCCAGGCCGACCTCGAGCCGTTCTTCACCTTCCATCCGTGGCTCTACCTGTTCCTGATCCCGGCGGTGTCGATGAAGCTGTGGGCCGAGGAACGCAAGAGCGGCAGCATCGAGCTGCTGATGACGCAGCCGGTGACGCTGCGCGAGGCGGTGCTCGGCAAGTTCTTCGCCGCCTGGCTGTTCACCGCGCTCGCGCTGGCGCTCACCTTCCCGCTGTGGATTACCGTCAACTACCTCGGCCACCCGGACAACGGCGCGATCCTCGCCGCCTACCTCGGGAGCCTGCTGCTCGCCGGCGGCTTTCTGGCGATCGGCTCGTGCATGTCGGCGCTCACCCGCAGCCAGGTGGTGGCCTTCATCCTCGGCGTGGTGGTGTGCTTCCTGTTCCTGCTGGCGGGCTTCCCGCTGGTGCTGGACGTGTTCCGCGGCTGGGCGCCCCAGGCACTCACCGATGCGATCGCCTCGCTCTCGTTCCTGACCCACTTCCAGTCGATCCAGAAGGGAGTGATCGACGTGCGTGACCTGCTCTACTTCGCGATGCTGATCGGGTTCTTCCTGCTCGCGACCGCCATCGCCCTCGAGCTGCGCAAGGCGGACTAGCACATGATGAAACGCTCCACCCTGGGCGGCGCCGCCCTGCTGGCCGTGGCACTACTGTTCGTCGGCCTCACCGTGTTCTTCAACTACGCGCTGCGCGGCTGGCGCGTCGATCTCACGCAGAATCACCTCTACACGATCGCGCCGGGCACCGAGCGCATCCTCAAGAGCATCCACGAGCCCATCAATCTCTACTTCTTCTTCTCGGAAAAGACCGCCGCACAGCTGCCGCAGCTGAAGGGCTACGGGGTGCGGGTGCGTGAGTTCCTCGAGGAGCTCGCAGCGCGCTCCAACGGCATGCTGCGCCTGCACGTGATCGACCCGCAGCCGTTCTCCGAGGACGAGGACCGCGCCGCCGAGCTCGGCGTACGCGGTGCGCCCGTGGGAGCGGCGGGCACGCAGCTGTACTTCGGCCTCGCCGGCACCAACTCCACCGACGGCCACAAGGCGATCGAGTTCTTCGATCCCAACAAGGAGCAGTTCCTCGAGTACGACGTGGTGCAGCTCATCTATCAGCTCGCCAACCCCAGGAAGCCGGTGCTGGCGTGGCTCTCGGGCCTGCCGATGGGCCCGGGCTTCGACCAGATGACCGGGCAGATGCGCGAGCCGTGGGCGATCTACGGCCAGGCGGAGCAGCTCTTCGACCTGCGGCCGCTCGAGGCCAACACCACCAAGATCGATCCCGACGTGAACGTGCTGGTGCTGGTGCACCCGAAGAATCTCTCGCCGGCCACGCAGTTCGCAATCGACCAGTACGCGCTCAGGGGCGGCCACATCCTGGTGTTCGTCGATCCGCTGGCCGAGGCCGACCCGTCGGGCAACGACCCGCAGAACCCGATGGCGGCGATGGGAGCGGACAAGTCCTCGCACCTCGGCGAGCTGCTCACGGCGTGGGGCGTCAAGTTCGACGCCTCGCAGGTGGTCGCGGATCGCGGCCACGCGCTCTCGGTGTCCATGCACCAGGGCGAGCCGCCGGTCGAGCACCTGGGGGTTCTCGGCCTCGACAAGTCGAGCTTCGCCGCCGACGACGTGATCACCTCCGGTCTCTCCAACGTCAACGTCGCCATGGCCGGCTATCTCGAGCCGGTCAAGGGCGCGAGCGTCAGGTTCGAGCCGCTGCTGCAGTCGAGCAACGACGCGGAGCTGCTCCCGGTCGAGCGCTTCCGCATGCTGTTCGACCCGGGGTCGCTGCGCGATGGCTTCAAGCCGACCGGCGTGCGCTACACGATCGCCGCGCGCGTCACCGGCGACGTGCACACGGCCTTCCCCTCGGGCCCGCCCGCGGGCGTGACGCTGCCGGCCGGCGTGACGGCGCTCAAGGCCTCGACGCACCCGCTCAGCCTGGTGGTGGTTGCCGACACCGATCTGTTGTCGGACTATCTGTGGGTGCACGCGCAGGACTTCTTCGGCCAGCGCCTGGTGCAGGCCTGGGCCAGCAACGGCGACCTGGTGCTGAACGCCCTCGATAACCTCGCCGGCAGCGACGATCTCATCAGCGTGCGTGGCCGCGCCACGTTCACGCGTCCCTTCGAGCGCGTCGAGAAGCTGCGGCGCGCCGCCGACGACCGCTTCCGCGACAAGGAGCAGGAGCTCGAGAAGGAGCTGCAGGCGACCGAGCAGAAGCTGACCGCGCTGCAGTCCAAGGGTGAGGGCGATCAGAACGCCATCATCACCCCGGACGAGCAGCAGGAGATCGAGCACTTCGGCCAGGAGAAGCTGCGCATCCGCAAGGAGCTGCGCGCCGTGCGCGCCGGGCTCGACGCGGACATCTCGCGGCTCGGCACCGAGATCAAGATCATCGACATCGTGGTGATTCCGGCGGCCTTCGCGCTGCTGGCGCTCGGCATCGCGGCCTGGCGCCGACGGGCACGCCGCCGCCCGGCGGGAGGCACGCCATGAGCGCGCGCCGCGTCGGCGTACTGCTGGTCTGCGGCCTGCTGGTGATCGCCGGGGCGATCTGGCTCTCCTCGCGGCGGCACCTCGACCACGCGACGCTCGCCGGCGACCTGGTGCTGCCGGGCCTGGAGGCCAGCGTCAACGCCGTGACCGAGGTGGATCTGCGCCGCGGCGACGGCACCCGTACCAGCCTCAAGAAGGCCAGCGTCGGCTGGGTGGTGGGCGAGCGCGAATGGGCGGCCGATCCCAGCAGGGTTCGCAAGCTCCTGCTCGATCTCGGCGCCCTCAACGTCGTCGAGGAGAAGACCCGGCTGCCGGCCAACTACCCGCAGCTCGGCGTCGAGGACGTGAGCAACCCGAAGGCTACCGGCACCGCGGTCGAGGTGCTCTCTCCAGGGCATAGCTTCTCGCTGATCGTCGGCAAGACCTCGAGCGGCAAATCCGGCTACGTGCGCGTCAGCAACACGCCGGCGAGCCTGCTCGCCGCACCGCTGCTCACGCTGGATGCAGACCCCAAGACCTGGCTCGAGCGCTCGCTCATCGACCTGCCGATGACGCGCGTGCAGAAGGTCGACGAGAAGCCCGCCGACGGCCCGCCCTACAGTGCCTCGCGCGACAAGAAGGAGCAGCCGGATTTCGCCGTGGCCCCGCTTCCCAAGGGACGACAGCTCACCGGCGCAGGCGCGGCGGACTCGATCGGCGCGGCGCTCAGCGGCCTGACGCTCGAGGACGTCGCGAAAAGCACGGCCGCCACGGACCCCAAGGCCCCGCTCGCCGTGTTCCGCACCTTCGACGGCCTCGAGGTCACCGTCAGCGGCCGCAAGGACGGCGCGCGCTCGCTCATCGCGCTCAGCGCGCGCGGCTCGACCCCCGAGACCGACGCCGAGGCACAGACGCTCAACAAAAGGCTCGGCGGCTGGGAGTTCGAGATCCCGGACTACAAGTACGGCACGATCTTCCACCCGCTGGAGGATCTGCTGCAGCGGCTGCCCGAGCCCGTCAAGAAGCCGGCTGCCAAGCAGGCGCAGACGCCGAAGCCGGCCGCGACAGCGGTCTCCAAGTAAGCAGCGAGGCGCCGCGGACGCCGCCGCGCCATGAGTGAACGCATCTACAGCGGCGGCTGCCTGTGCGGGGCGGTGCGCTACGAAATCGCGGGCGAGGTCAGCAGTCCCTGTTTCTGCCACTGCGCGAGCTGCCGGCGCGCCAGCGGCGCACCCATGGTGCCGTGGGGCACGTTCGCGCGCGCGGCGCTGCGCGTGACGCGCGGCGCGCTGCGCGAGTACCGCTCCTCCGCGCAGGTGTGGCGCGGCTTCTGCGCGCAGTGCGGCACGGCGCTCACCTACCGGCGCGACACCCGCGGCGCCGAGATCGACGTGACGCTCGCGACGCTCGATGATCCGGCCGCCATCAGGCCGCTGATGCACGTCTGGGTCGCCGAGCGACTGCCGTGGGTGGTGATCGCGGATGATCTGCCGCAGTTCCCCGGCGGCATGACCGGCTAGCGCGTCTTCGCCAGCAGTGCGAGCGAGACGGCCGCGAGCAAAGCCGTCGGCAACCAGGCGAGCAGCACCGGATTGAGCGCGAACACCACCGTGCTGCTCTCGATGAGTCGCTGCAGCAGAAAGAATCCGATGCCGAGCACCAGGCCGAGCAGCATGCGGGTGCCGGCTCCGGTCGAGCGCAGCGGCCCGAGCGCGAATGGGATCGCCAGGATGGCGCAGAAGGCGATCGCCACGGTGCGCGCGATGCGCGACCAGAACGCGAACACGTACTCGCGCGCATCCAGCGCGTTGCTCTGGTAGTAATGGATCAGGCGCCACAGCGCGCCGATGGTCAGCTGGTCCGGATCCTGGACGGCCAGGCCGAGAAAGCCCGCGGTGACGTTCGACTCGAGGATGCGCTCGGCGGGCGGCGCGGCGCTCACGCTGTCGCCGGCGAAGCGCGATTCCGTGTAGTCGGTGAGCAGCCACTTGCGGTTGGCGCCGGCAGTGGCGCGCCGCGCGCGTCCCAGTGCCAGCAGCTGATGCTGGGGCGACAGCTCGAAGATCTGCATGCCGCCGAACTGGCGCTCGCCGGACTGCCCGGCGACATTCAGGATCAGATTGCCGTCGCGCACCCAGGCGCCACTGCCGGTACCGAAGCTCACGTTGCTCAGCTTGCTGAACGCCTTCTGCTCGCGCGCCACCTGCTGCAGCGGCGGCCCGAGAAACTCCCCGAGCACCACCTCCGCGCCGATGAGGAGCGCGGCGGCCACGAGCGTGGTGCCCGCGATGCGCATCACCGACATGCCGGTCGCGCGTACCACCGTGAGCTCGCTGCCGCGCGCCAGCGTGCCGAGTCCCAGCAGCGCGCCGATCAGCACCGTAATGGGCAGCAGCTCGTAGGCCTGTTGCGGCAGGTTGAGCAGCGTATACCAGAGGGCGCTCCACGCGGTGTATTGCCCGATGCCGATGTCGTCCTGCTGGTCGATCAGCACCCACAGGGCGCCGAGCATCAGGAACACCAGCATCACCAGCAGCACCGCGCTCATGATGGTACGGACGATATAGCGGTCGAGCACGTTCACAGGCGCCGCACCCGGTAACGCAGCCGATTCGCCAGGCTGGGTCCCACGATGACCGCGAGCGCGATCAGCGCCACGGCCGCGTGCGTCCACCACAGGCCGAGCGCCGCCGGCACGGTGCCGCGCGAGATCCATACCTTGCCGGCCGAGATCAGGTTGAGATAGAGGAAATAGATCACCACCGCGAGCCAGACCCGCGCGTAGCGTCCCTGACGCGGCTTGAGACGCGCCAGCGGCACGGCGAGCAAGGCCAGCACCAGGCAGCTGAGCGGCATCGCGATGCGCCACTGCAGCTCGGCCTGCTCGGGCAGCCCGGCGGAGCCGAGCAGTGCGCCCGTGGGACGCGCCTCGAGGGCGGTGACCACGTCGTTCGACTGCGGGATGCGCACCGGCACCACGTGCTCGGCGAAGTGCAGCATGCGGAACTGGGCGCTGCCCGGAACGCCCTCGAAGCGCGCGCCGTCGTAGAGCGTGAGGATGAAGGTCAGGCCGTCGGGGGCGAGCTCGCGGCGGGCGCGCTGCGCCAGCGCCACCTCGACCACCGGGCCGCGGTTGCGCTCCACGAACACGTTGCCGAGCGTGCCATCCTTGTTGACCACTTCGGCATACACCACCGCGTTGCCGCCGCCGAAGCCGCGGAACTTGCCGGGAGCAATCGGGCCGAATTGTCCGGCGCGCAGCGCTTCGCTGCGCAGACTGAGCGCGCGCACCGTGGCCGCGGGCGCCAGCACCAGCGTCAGCCAGGCGAGCACCGCGGTCAGCAGCAGCGCCAGCAGCGCCACCGGCAGGTAGACGTTGGCCGGCCCGGCGCCGCAGGCGAGCGCCGCGGCCATCTCGCTGTCGTGATACAGCCGTCCGAACGCCAGCACCACGCCGAGCAGCAACCCCACCGGCAGCAGCACCCACAGGTACTGCAGCGCCCCGAGCCCGATCAGCTCGAGCACCACGCCCTGCGGATACTGGTTGGCCGCGGCGCGCTCCAGCACCCCGACCACCTGGTTGGCGAACAGGATCACGAGCAGCACGGCGGTGACCACCAGCCATGCCGCAGCAACTTCCCGCAAAATGTAACGACCGAGAATGCTGCCCAACGACCGCCTCGCGCGCCGCTGCCGGAAACCCGGCGGGCTCTTGGGTTACACTTGCGCCCGCCGCTCGAGAGCCGCGAATAAGGTAAAAGTCGCACGCCTCAACGGCAAGGGGATAGCGGATGGAATTTGCGGTTTGGACGAAGGGCCTGGCGGCGCTCGCCGTCGACTGCCTGGTCGTGGGCGTATTCGAGGAGAGCGAGCTCGGCACCGAGGCCCGCGGCGTGGACGCCGCCTGCGGCGGCCGGCTGCAGCGGCTGCTGGCGCGCGGCGACTTCGCCGGCCGCGCCGGCGACACGCAGCTCATCACCGAGGTGACGGAGCTGCCGGCACGGCGGGTGCTGCTGGTGGGGCTCGGCACGCGCGCCCAGCTCTCGCGCCGCAGCTGGCGGCGCGCCT
>JASHVF010000337.1 GCA_030039615.1 Gammaproteobacteria bacterium
TGGCGCCCCCGGCCGGAGTTGAACCGACGACCTACCGCTTAGGAGGCGGTCGCTCTATCCACTGAGCTACGGGGGCGCGAAGCCTGGCCGTGTCAGTGTACCCAGCCGCTGCCCAAACCGGCCATCCCGTCCGGACCCTCCGCGGTAAGCGCGTTCCTGCATACCCCTTCGCCCAACGGGCGTACCATGGCTAGCCCGGGTGCAGGGCCTGCACCAGGATCGACAGATCCTCGGCGCTCGTCTCCCCGTGAGTGACGCAGATGCGCACCACGTCGTGCTCCTCGAAGCGCGCGAGCGACACCCAGGCCCGACCTCCTTTCAGCACCCGCGCCACCACCGCGCGTGGATCTCCGAGCGCCGCCGGCGGCACCAGCGAGAGCACGGCGAGCGGCGAGTCGTTGAGGACCGACCAGCCGCGGCTCTCGAGCTCGCTGCGGATACGGGCCGTGAGTGCGACCGCGCGCTCGATGTGGGCCGCATGTCCGGCCCAGCCGGCCGAGGCCAGCGACAGGAACAGCCGCAGCCCGAGAAAGCGGCGCGACCATTGGAGCGAGTTCATGTAGGGATCGAGGGACAGCTCGTTCGAAGGCATGTAGCTCGCCGCTACGTTGAACGCCGCGCCCGGCGCGGCAGGATCGCGCACCACGAACATGCCGCATCCCATCGTGGTCGCGAGCCACTTGTGCGCGTCGATGGTCGCGGAATCGGCGCGTTCCAGGCCGGCGAGCGCTGCTCGCAGCCGCCCGGAAGCCACGACCGCACCACCCCAGGCCGCATCGACGTGATACCAAAGTCCGTGACGCGCGGCGAGATCGGCGCAGGCATGCAGCGGATCGATCATGCCCGCGTTGCTGGTACCGGCGGAGGCGACGATCAGGAAAGGCACGCGGCCGGCGGCCAGATCCTGCGCGATGGCCTGCTCGAGCGCCGCCATCGAGATGCGCCCATGGCCATCGGTCGCCACCAGGCGCGCAGCGGAGCGGCCGATGCCCGCCTGGTGGGCGATCTTGACCCAGCTGCCGTGGCATTCCCGGGAGGTGTAGAAGACCGGCGCCCCCGGAAAGCCGCGCGCGCCGTCGGATGCAAACGCCGGATGCGCGCGCGTCAGCGCGCACAACATGCCGGTGTAGTTGGCCTCGGATCCGCCCGAGGTGAAGTGGCCGCCCGCGCCGGACGGAAAGCCGGCGCGCTGCGCGATGCTGCGGATCACGTGCGCCTCGAGCGCCACCGCGGCCGGCGAGGTCGTGGCGCTGGCGACCTGCGGATTGAAGGAGTTCACGATGCGGTCGGCGCATTGCGCGGGGAAGGTGGGCGCCGGGTTGAAGAGCCCGAAGTAGCGCGGATGCGTCTGATGCGTGACGCCGTGCTCGAGCATGGCGATCGACCAGTCGAGCAGCTCCGCGAGCGGGCGCGGAGTCGCGAAATCGAAACCCGCCAGGTCACGCTTGAAGGCCTCGATATCGATGTCCGGCGTCACCGGTCCCGCGCGCATGCGCTCGAGCCCGTGCGCGAGCGCCCGGGTCAGGTAGTCATCGACCTCCTGGCGGCGCGCCTGCGCGGGAAACAGCGCCGCGTCGGGGGCCGGGGGTGAATAGGCGCGGTCGGAAGCGGTCATCTTGGTCGCTGGCGCGGCCTCGCCCGGGCTCAGCTCTCGAAGACGCCGAAGGCGCCTTCGAGTGCATCGCACAGGTAGTCGATCTGCTCACGCTCGATGGTGAGCGCCGGCGACAGGATGATGTTCGCCCCCGACAGCCTGAGCATCGCGCCGCGCTTATAGGCCTCGCGATGCACGCGGGTGAGCTCCGCTGCGCCACGCGGAAACGGGGCGCGGGTGCGCTGGTCCGCGACCAGCTCGATGCCGGCCATGAGGCCGACGCCGCGCACATCGCCCACGATGCGGAAGCGCTTCATGGCGTGCAGCCGCTCGAGAAAATACTTCCCCTCGCGCCCGGCACGTGCCGAAATGTCCTCGCGCTCGACGATGTCGAGCGTGGCGAGCGCCGCCGCCGCGGCGACCGGGTGTGCTCCGTAGGTATAGCCGTGATTGACGGTGCCGAGCACGGGGTCGGCGCCCTGAAACGCCTGCATCACGCGGGCGGAGACTGCGGTCGCGCCGAGCGGGATGTAGCCGGAGGAGATGCCCTTGGCGAGACACCAGAGATCCGCCTTCACACCCCACAAGCGCGTGCCGAACATGTGGCCGGTGCGTCCGAACCCGGTGACCACTTCGTCGGCGATCAGCAGCACGCCGTGGCGATCGCAGATCTCGCGCACCAGCGGCCAGTAATTCGGCGGAGGAACGATGACGCCGCCGGCTCCCTGCACCGGTTCCGCGATGAATGCAGCCACCGTGTCCGGTCCCTGGAACACGATCTCGCGCTCGAGCAGCTGCGCGCAGATCTTGCCCAACTGCTCCGGGTCCTCGGTATAGGGGTTGCGATACACCCAGGGCGTGTCGACATGGAAGCAGCCCGGCAGCAGCGGCTCGTAGGCGCGGCGAAACGGGGTGTTGCCGTTGACGCTCGCGCCGCCGAAGTGCACGCCGTGATAGCCCTGGCGCAGCGAGATGAACTTGAAGCGGTCGCGTTGACCGAGCACTTTCCAGTACTGGCGCGCCAGCTTCAGAGCGCTCTCCACCGCGTCCGAGCCGCCGCTGCCGAAATGCACCGCGCCGACGCCGTCCGGCGTCATCAGATCGACCAGGCGCTGCGACAGCTCGATGGCACGCGGATGATTGGCGCCGCGAAAGGTGTTGTAGAATGGCAGCTCGTCGAGCTGTGCGACGATCGCATCGCGAATCTCCCTGCGGCTAAAGCCGAGGTTCGCGCACCACAAGCCCCCGACCGCATCGATCAGCCGGTGGCCGTCCACGTCCCAGATCCAGCTGCCCTCGCCGCGGGCGATGATGTCGGGTGGGGCTTCGCGCACGGTAGCCGGATGCGTCATCGGATGCAGCAGGTGTCGGGCGTTCTCCGCCTTGAGCTCTTCGCTGGAAAGTTTGCGCATAGGGGCGTCAGTTTATGCCGGCGCGGCCCGTAAGACACTTCGGCGCCCAATGGCTCTATGTCAAGTCCCCGGGCAGGCCATAATGCCGCACTCACCGCCAAAGGACCTCTCCATGACCCCTGCCTCCAGCGCCCGCCCGCTGCTCGCACTTCTCATGCTCCTCTCGCTCGCTCCGGCTGCCTTCGCCGCCGATTTCACCATCCCGCAGGTGCTGAGCGCCCCCTTCGCGGCGCAACCGGTGGCAGCACCCGATGCACGCGCCTTCGCCTGGGTGAGCAATGCCCGCGGGCAGCGCAACGTGTGGCTGGCGGTCGCCGCACGCGCTGGCGGATTCGAGGCACATCCCCTCACCCACTACGGGAGCGACGACGGCCTCGAGGTCATCGATCTCGCGTTCGTGCCCCACCATCAGCAGCTCCTCTACGTGCACGGCGGCGACTCCGAGTTTCCGGACAAGCCGGCACCGGATCCCGCACAGCTCGCGACCGGCGTCGTCCAGGAGGTCTACCTGGTCGACTTCCGTGGACGCGACGCCTTCAAGCTCGGCGATGGCCACGCGCCCGTGGCTTCGCCCGACGGCGAGCGCGTGGTGTTCCTCCACGAGGGAAAGGTGTTCAGCGTCGCTCCCCGCAAAGGCGCCAAGGCGGAGCAGCTCGTGAAGACGCGCGGCACCGTCGACTCGCTGGTGTTCTCACCGGACGGCAAGCGGCTTGCGTTCGTGTGCTCGCGCGGCGATCACAGCTTCGTCGGCGTCTACACCTTCGGCGATCGGACGCTGCGCTGGCTGGATGCCAGCTTCGCCTACGACGTCGAGCCGCGCTGGTCGCCGGACGGCAACCGCATCGCGTTCCTGCGGATCCCCTGGACGCACGACGAGGTGGGCCTCAGCGCGCACCGCACCGGCTACCCCTGGTCGATCCGGGTCGCGAGCCTCGCCGACGGCGCGACCGCCGAGGTCTACCGCGCACCGCGCGGCGCCGGCAGCGTGTTCCATCCCTTGAGCTCCGATCAGCAGCTCTTCTGGAGCGGCGCCGACACGCTCGTGTTCCCGGCGGAGATCGACGGCTGGCTGCACTTCTATTCGGTGCGGGCGGCGGGCGGGGCTGCACGGCTTCTGACTCCCGGGTCCTTCGAGATCGAGTACGCCGCCGCCAGCCCCGACGGCAGCCGCATCGTGTACGCCGCCAATGCCGGCGACATCGCCCGCCGGCACCTGTGGCAGCTCACGCCCGCGGACGGCCGCCTCGAGCAGCTGACGCGCGGCAGCGGCATCGAGACCGAGCCCGTGGTGCTCGCCGACGGCAGCACGGTCGCGTTCGTGCGTGCCGATGCGCGCGTGCCGATGCACGCGGCAGTGCTCTCGCCCGGCCAGCCGCTCGCGGAGCTCATGGCCGAGGGGCTGCCCGCGGATTTTCCGGCGGCCTCGCTCATCGAGCCTGAGCACGTCGACCTGCCCGAGCGCGCCGGCCTCGCCGCGCACGGCATCCTGTTCCTGCCGCCCGCGGCGGCCGCGGGCGCGCGCCATCCCGCCCTGGTGTTCATGCACGGCGGCCCGATCCGGCAGATGCTCGAGGGCTGGCACTACATGGACTACTACAGCAACGCCTACGGCATGAACCAGTACCTGGCAAGCCGGGGCTACGTGGTGCTGTCGCTCAACTACCGCGCCGGGATCGGCTACGGCCTCGACTTCCGTGAAGCCGACGGCATCGGCGCCGCCGGCGCGAGCGAATACAACGACCTGCTCGCGGCGGCTGACTTCCTGCGCGCCCGCACCGACGTCGACCCGGCGCGCATCGGCCTCTGGGGCGGCAGCTATGGCGGCTACATGACGGCGCTCGGCCTGGCACGCAATTCCGACATCTTCAGGGCCGGAGTCGACCTGCACGGCGTGCACGACTGGCATCACTGGACGCTCGCCACCGCGCGCGACAATGTGCCGCTCTACCCGCTCGATGCGCCGCCCGCGGTGCTCGCCACCGCGCTCGCCGCCTCGCCGATCAGCTCGGTGGGGAGCTGGCGCTCGCCCGTGCTCCTCATCCAGGGGGACGACGATCACAACGTGGCCTTCTCCGAGACGGTGCGCCTCGCCGAGGCTCTGCGCGAGCGCAACGTCGACTACCAGGAGCTGGTGCTGCCGGACGAGATCCACGGCTTCCTGCGCTACGCGTCCTGGGTGCGCGCCTACGCCGCGACCGCGCGCTTTCTCGATGCGCAGCTCGCGCCCCGCTGAGGAAGGAGAAGAGAATGCTCCGCACCATGCTGCACCCGAGGAGATGGCTGCTCCCGGCGGCGGGCACCGCGCTGCTGCTGTCCGCAACGGCAGTGCGCGCGGAAGACCTGCTCATTGAGCACGTCACGCTGCTCGACGGTCTGCACGCCGCGCAGGCCGACATGACCGTCGCCGTGAGCGGCGAGCGCATCGTCGCAGTCACGCCGAGCGTGCTCGCCCGTGAGCTCAAGGGCCGTCGCATCAATGCCCGCGGCAAGTACCTGATCCCGGGCCTGATGGACGTGCACATTCATCTGCGCGGCGGCTTCGACCCGGCCGTCGGCACGGCGGCTGACCCTGGGCCGCCGAACCGTGCGGAGGGTGTCGCAGCTCTGGCGAGCTTCCTGTACGCCGGCGTGACCACCGTGCTCGATGTCGGCAACCGCCCCGAGCACATCCTGCCGCTGCGGGCGGATGAGCGCGCGGGCCGCATCCTGGCGCCGCGCATCTTCGCAACTGGAAACCTCATCACCTACCCGGGCAGCCACGGCGACCGGGTGGCGCTGCGCATCAGCGATTTCGAGAGGGACAAGCCGCTGCTCGACAAGCAGATCGCCGAGCAGCAGCCCGACGTCATCAAGCTGACGCTGGAGGAGGAAGGCTGGGGCTCGCGGCCGATGATCCCGGTGATGCCGGTCGACCTGCTCGGCAAGATCATCCGCTACTACAACCTGCACGGCATCCGCTCGACGGTGCACATCTCGAGCGAGCTGCACGCGCTCGATGCGATCTACGCCGGCAGCGACACGCTCGCCCACCCGGTCATCCAGGGGCCGGTCAGCGACTCGTTCGTGAAGCTCATGGGGGCGAAGAAGACGCCGTTCGCCAGCACGCTCACGATCGGCGACAACTATTCGCGCCTGGTCGAGCACCCGGAGTACCTGGACCAGCCGCTCTATGTCGCCTCCCTCAGCGCCGCGGAGCGCGACAGGCTCAAGACGAAGACACGCGCCGAATGGCAGGGACTCACCTGGACGGCGTGGATGAAGATCATGACCCCGGTTGCTGAGGAGAACGTCAGGAAGGTGCACGCCGCCGGCGGCGTGGTCGCGTGCGGCACCGACCAGAGCAGCGGACCGGCGACGCAGCGCGAGCTCGAGCTGCTGGCGGCGGCCGGGATCAAGCCCTTCGACGTGCTGCGCATCGCCACCTACAACGGCGCGGTGTTCCTCGGCAAGGCCGATCAGCTCGGCTCGGTCGAGGCCGGCAAGCTCGCCGACCTGGTGCTGCTCGGCAGGGATCCGACGCTGGACGTCGACAACTTCAAGTCGATCGTGTTCGTGATGAAGAACGGCG
>JASHVF010000338.1 GCA_030039615.1 Gammaproteobacteria bacterium
CCACCGCGCCCCGCAAGCGTCCGCCACGCGCTCCGGCCCGCACAGCCCCGACGCCGGCGGCCACGCCCGCTGCGACGCAGGTCCCGGCACCCGCTCCGAACGCATCGCCGGAATCACCCCCCAACCTCGGCTCCCCGCCTACGGAGCAGGCTGCCTGAGGCCATGCGGGTGCAGCAGATCGAGTCGCGCACTGCGGCCGTGCCGCGCGTCATGCCCTCGAGCTCGCGCATGGTCGCGAGCTACCTCACCGACGTGGAGAAGCTGCTCGAGGCGCAGTGCTGGGATGAGGCGCTGTGCGAAGCCTACGATCTGCCCCGCATTGCCGTGGCGCTCACCGACCCGACGCTGCACAGCTCGGGCGAGCAGCAGATCACCTGGTGCGAGCAGTGGATCCGTCCCGTGGAGGCGAGCGAGGAGACCGACGGCCTCGACTATGAGAGCCTGCGCCGGACGGTGTGCGAGCACCTCGAGAGCAGGGAAGCGCAAGGACACCTGTCCGTGCCTGCGCGCGCTCTGCGCAGGCTCCGCCTGCGCCGACACGTGCGCACGACACCGCGTGGCTTTTTTCACGAGTCCCCCGCGGCCGACGATCCCGAGGCGAGCCGCAGCGCGCAGATCTGCCAGGCACTGGTTGAAGCCGCGCGTCGCTGGTATGCGCGCAGCGCCTGCCACGACACGACCGTCCAGGCGAACCTCGCCCGGCTCGCGGTTCTGCGCTGAATAACCGTTCAACGCAGTTCCATTCCGCCCAAGCTCGCAGACGGTGCGGCCCAGCATCAATGGCTGTGGCTGTTTTTCCTCGCTTTTTTGCGCGCACGCAACAGCCTTGCTTCCGCGAAAGCCTTGGCGGAAGATAAGTGACATCGGGGAGAGGCTAATAAGATTGAGTGAGCATTCAATGACCCACTCAAACGGTTCTCAGCGCACGGCTTCGGGGGAGCGCGGCGCACGGCCGCCGCTGCGCGTGGGCGTGATCCTGGCACACCACTTCACGCTCTCGGCCTTCGCCGTGTTCGTCGACCATCTGCGCCTCGCGGCCGATGAAGGTGATCGCAGCCGGCCGTTGCACGTGCAGTGGTCGATTATGGCGAGCCGGCCGGAATCGGAGCCGGCGAGCTGCGGCGTGTCGCTTGAGCCCACCAGCGGCTTCCTGCCGCCGGACTCTCTCGACTATGTGGTCGTGATCGGCGGCATCCTGCACGCCGGGCCTCAGGTCGATGAGGCCACGATGCGCTACCTGCGCGAGGTCGGCTCCACCAACGTGCCGCTCATCGGCATCTGCACGGGCAGCTTCGTGCTGTGCCGCGCGGGACTCATGAAGGGACGGCGCTCCTGCGTCAGCTGGTACCACTACCAGGACTTCCTCGAGGCCTTTCCGAGCCACGGCGTCATTGCCGACCGGCTGTTCCTGGTCGACGGGCTGCGCATCACCTGCGCCGGCGGCGCGGGCGCCGCCGCGCTCGCCACCTTCCTGATCGAGCAGCACCTCGGGCGCGCGGTCGCACAGAAGGCGAGCCAGGTGCTGCTGTTCGATCGTCCGCGCTCAGGGAGCGAGGCTCAGCCCCACCCGCCGATGTCGGACGTGGTGAGCGAGCCGCGCGTGCGCCGGGCGCTGCTGCTCATGGAGCAGAATCTCGCGCGACCGATCGCCATCGCGGCCGTGGCCGCCGAGCTCGGCCTTTCCGCGCGGCAGCTCGAGCGGCTGTGCCGCCAGCACGTCGGCATGGGCCCGGCCTCGCTCTACCGCCAGCTGCGCATGCGCTATGCGAACTGGCTCATCGAGAATACCGACCGCTCGGTCACCGACATCGCCAACGAGGCCGGCTTTGCCGACTGCGCGCATTTCTCGCGCCAGTTCAAGGACGCCTACGGGCTGTCGCCCTCCACGCGGCGGCTGCAGCCGCAGCGCGCCGTCAACGGCGATGCGGCGCGCGCCAGGGTTTTCGAATAGCTGCGCGCGAGACGTGTGCATAACAGCTGCTTGACGCGTCCATTCAATCGCTGGCCCGGTTCGCAGGTCTCTAATCGAACCGGCCCGTGACGTCGCCAGGGGGAGTCGATCATGCATCCAAAGCGCCCTGCTCTCGCACGCACCCGTCGCTCGCAGATCTCCTGCGTGGTGGCCGCCATCCTCGGCGGCACCTCGCTCGCGGCAAGCGCGCAGACCGCGCCCGCCTCCGCCACCGGGGCCGCCGCAAGTGAGCCCTCAACGGATGCGATCGCGGAGATCACCGTGACCGCGCAGCGGCGCACCGAGAACATCCAGGACGTGCCGATCTCGATCCAGGCGCTCACCGCCCAGACACTGGCGCAGCTCAACGTCTCGACCTTCGACGACTACCTGCGCTACCTGCCGAACGTGACCTCGGCGAGCAACGGTCCGGGACAGAACGAAGTCTTCATGCGCGGCCTGTCCGCCGGCTCGCAGGCGAGTCAGGGCAGCGGGTCGACCGCCGCCTGGCCGAACGTCGCCATCTATCTCGACAACCAGTCCGGCCAGCTGCCGGGCCGCAATCTCGACGTCTACGCCGCCGATCTGAATCGCATCGAGGTGCTCGAAGGCCCGCAGGGGACACTGTTCGGCGCGGGCGCCGAGGCCGGCGCCATCCGCTACATCACCAACGAGCCGAAGCTCGACACCACCGAGGGCAGCGTCAAGGCCGGCTACGGCA
>JASHVF010000339.1 GCA_030039615.1 Gammaproteobacteria bacterium
CCGGGCGTCGAACGCCTCACGAGGGTAATGACCTCGCGCCAGTCGCCACCGCTGCGCTCGGCCTCGCGCGCCAGCTCGCGCACCGCGGCCACCAGTCGCCGCACCGATCCCGAGGATTGCGCCAGCAGGCCGCCGTCGCTCTTGAGCGCATCAGGACGAAACGCGGTCTGGCTCGGCGGCAGCAGGCCGTGACGGGAGATCGCGTGGATCTCGAGGCCGGGGTGGCGCGCCGCCGTCTCGCAGGCGACGTCAACCATGGTGAGACCCGTGCCGAGAATCAACAAGGGGCCGGTTGCGGCGAGCCCACGGCGCGGAGCCCAGGGATCGGTGCGGATCACGGGCGGCACCAGCCTGCTGGCGATATCGCGCGGCAGACGAGGCCTCGGGAACCCGGAGGCGAGCACCACGCGGTCCACATTCACGTGCGTCCCATCACCGAGTGTCACCACGACGGGCCCGTTGACCTCGGCGGTCGATA
The DNA here is from genome assembly GCA_030039615.1 of Gammaproteobacteria bacterium. Taxonomy (GTDB): domain Bacteria; phylum Pseudomonadota; class Gammaproteobacteria; order Steroidobacterales; family Steroidobacteraceae; genus 13-2-20CM-66-19. The sequence goes on from JASHVF010000339.1 coordinate 479, forward strand.
CCGCCACGGCCTCGCCGTGCAGGCGGCGCAGCGGCGCGCGTCCGCCGCGTGTGCCCGCCGCAGTTTCCAGCAGTTCCTGCAGGTAATCGCCGTAGAGCGCCCGCGGCAGGAAGTCGTCCCCGGCGACCTGCGGATCGCGGCGCTGTGCGAAGCGCAGAAATGCGTCGGGGTCGTCGGCAGTCGCCGCCATCCGCGAGGCGGGCACGTTCAGCAGGTAGGGGTAGCTGCGCCTCGCGTACGCGACGCCGCGGCCGAAGTCCGCGCCGCGCTCGATGAGGACGATATCGAGAGGCCGGCCGTCGGTGTGACGCAGCAGCTGCAGGGCGGTGGCCGTGCCACAGAAGCCAGCGCCGACAATGGCGATTCGTCGCAGGATTGCCGGGGACCTCTATCAGCCAGCCGAGCGAGTGCACAGTACCAGCCCGAGGTGTCGGCTGCGAGAGCGATCGAGCCCTCGCTGCGCGGAATGACGAGATAGCGCATTGGAATTTGGCGGTGACCGGGCCTGGACCGATCATCGCCCGGCTATGGAGAACGCGGTTGCGCCGAGCGAGCCCACCCATTCCCCGGCGCGCGCCCCGGCATGGTGGCGCGAGCTCTGGACCAGGGAGGACTGGTGGTCCGTCTGGCTGGGGCTTGGAATTGTCCTTCTGGGCTATGAGCTCTACGCGCGCGGCTCGAGCCTCGGCTGGATCGCTGTCACGCCCGGCAAGTGGTCCGAGCCCGCGCAGCTGACACACGACTTCGCCGCCAAGGCCCCGCGCTACCTGGCGCAGTTTGCGCTGTGGGCGGCGGTGCTGGGGCTCGCCCTGCGGACGCTCGGCTACAGGCTGCGCGAGTTCATCCCGGCCTTCGCCCTCATCTATGTGCTCGCTGTGCTGGTTTTCGCTCTCGGCCAGTGGACGCAGGCCAGCCACTACAACCTCGAGCCGCCGCTGGTCGCGCTGCTCCTTGGCCTGGCGCTGTCCAACCTCGGGCTGCTGCCACGCCAGCTCGATGCCGGATTCCGCGTCGAGTTCTACATCAAGACCGGCATCGTGCTCCTCGGCGCGACGCTGCCCTTCACGCTGATCGTGTGGGCCGGACCGGTCGCCATCCTCCAGGCCTCCATCGTGTCGCTCGCGACCTTCCTGGTCATCTACCTCGTCGGAGTGCGCCTCGGACTGGGCAATCGCTTCGCGGCGACGCTCGGCGCAGGGGGTGCGGTCTGCGGGGTGTCAGCGGCAATCGCCGTCTCGGCGGCGGTTGGGGCACGCAAGGAGGACGCCTCGGTCGCCATCTCGACGGTGATTCTCTGGGCGATCGTCATGATCTTCGTTTTGCCGCTCGCGGCGCGCTATCTGCAGCTGCCGGCGGGAATCGCGGGTGCCTGGATCGGGACCTCGGAGTTCGCCGACGCCGCGGGCCTGGCTGCCGCGCAGGCCTACGGCAACCTGGCCGGCTCGGTCCCCGGCATTACGGGTAGCGCCGATCAGACGCTGGCGGCCTTCACGCTCATGAAGGTCGTCGGTCGGGATGTCTGGATCGGAATCTGGGCGTTCGTGCTGGCGATCGTAGCGACGACGCGCTGGGAACGCAGCGGCTCGCAGCAAGAGCCGGGGGCTGCGCAGATCTGGGTGAGATTTCCGAAGTTCGTGCTGGGATTTCTCGGCGCATCGCTGCTCGTGACCTGGCTCGCGAGCGGCTACAGCCTGTCCGACTACAACAGGCATGTTGTCCCGGATCTGGTTGCGCCGATCAAGGATCTGAGAACCTGGGCATTCATCTTCTGCTTTCTCAGCATCGGCCTCTCGACTCGCGTGCGCGACCTGGTGCACGCGGGCGTCAGACCCATGGTTGCCTTTGCTGCTGGTGTGTTGGTCAACGTTGTTCTTGGATTTGCCTTGTCTGTCTGGGTCTTCGCGGCGCACTGGCGCAATCTCTGAGCAGCCTGGCGTGAAAACCGAGTGCAACTCGGTCTGGACGATTTTCCCTACCGATGACCGTGGCCGCAGTGCCTGCCTGCCTCACTGCTCAACTTGCAGATAAGGATCAAGTGGGTAACCATCCGCCCGGATTACGACTCAGGTACCAGAAGCGCCGGCAGTCTCAGTTCGCGCGTCGGCGGAGCGTACTGTCAGTCGCGGGGGGTGCGGATCGTGTCGCTCTTTCTTTCAGGTTGTCCGCTGTGGTTGACCGCCATCCTGATTGTCATCGTGCCGACCATTGCAGCGAGTTGGGGCTCGGCGCTGGTCCGTGGCCGCGTCGGGCTTGCGCTCCTGGAGGCCAATAATGAGGTCGCAGGATTCAAGTTCGCAGTCGTCGGCGTCATTTACGCCGTGTTGCTCGCCTTCGCCGTCATCGTGGTCTGGGAGCGTTACACCGAAGCGGAGGTTGCAGTTGTCCATGAGGCGGGCGCCGCCGCGACGCTCTACCGGCTGGCCGCGGGGCCGGAGCCTGAGGCGGTGCGCGTGCGCGCAGCGCTCGAGCGCTATCTCGAGCTGGCTATAGAGCGCGAATGGCCGAAGATGGCCAGCGAGAAAGAAAGCTCGGAGGTCACGGCCGCCCTCAGCTCGCTGTACACGGCGACCCTGGACCTGGCGGCGAGCGGCGCGCGGCCGAATGCCGTCCTGACTGAGATGTTCACTCAGCTCGGTGTCATGACCCAGGAGCGCCACGCGCGCGTGCACTTTGCAGTTGGTATCATGCCGTCCGTTCTCTGGGCTGCACTCAGTCTGGGTGGAGTACTGACAGTGGCCTTCACTTACTTCTTCGGCGCCAAGAATTGGCGCGCGCAGATACTGATGACGAGTACCCTTGCCTTAATCGTCTTCATGGGCCTGTTCGTCATCGTGGCCATCGACCACCCGTTCACCGGCCCGGTGCATGTCGACAGCGTGCCTCTCCAGCGGGTGCTCGCCGACGTCAGTGCCTCCTCGGGTGGTGCAGCTGCAGACGAATCCCGAACTCAATGAGTTCGCTGCCACCGCGCGAGGGTTACTCGACTGCTTGGCTCATGCCTTCGCTTAGCGATCCCTAAAAGCCGTATCCGAGCGACTCGATCATCGTGACTCGCCCATCTGAGAACCAGATGCGCTGCATCAGCCTGTTCGGGCCGAAGTTGTAGGTCCACACTTCAATCGGCGATTCATCGCTGGTGCCGGTGACGAGGCCGCGGTTGTTGACGGCGGCAAATTGGGACTGCGTTCGATGATCGACCTGGGCTGGAGCGCCACACTTGGCACTTACCTCCGCCGAGGTAGCTCCCTCGCTGATGACCGACTGCCCACAGCGCAGGGTTGCCGCAGCCACAGCCGGGATGATGCAGGCGAGAAGCGCGAGGGGGATTTTGTTTGACATGATGGCCCTCTACCATGGTGTCATACTGAGAACCAAACGCAACAGGAGTCAGGCAATGAAGACCCTGATTGTCCTGATGGTAGCTCTTCTCTCGCCAGCCATCGTGGACGCAGCGTCGACCACGTCCGCGGAGCAGGCGGAGGCGAGCGATGAGGGGCTCGTGCCGGTCGACGTGAAGGGCCTCGATCATGTCTATGCCCGGCCCGACGCCGATCTCAGCGCGTACAGCCGTGTCATGCTCGATCCCGTCGAGGTCTCTTTCAGCAAGAGCTGGAAGCCCGATCCGGCCGGGGGGCCAATTACCGCAAGCGAGCGGCAGACCATCAGAGCGGGTCTGGCGAAGATCGTGCGGGACGAGTTGCGGAAGCAATTGGCGGCGTCGGGACGCTACAAGCTCGTGGACGCGCCCGAAACGGACGTGTTGCGTGTCAGGGCGGAGATTCGCGATCTCTACATGAACGCCCCGGCAATTCCCCGGGCCGGGCGGACTCGTACCTACGCGTTGTCACAGGGCGAGATGCGGCTCGTTGCCGAGCTACGTGATGCCCCCACCGGATCGCTCATCGCCAGAGTCGTCGATCTCAAGAGAGATCCCGACGCGCCGTGGCTGCATTTCACTTCACAACTCGACAACGTGGCAGCCGCACGTCGCGCGGTCGCCGCCTGGGCACAGGTCCTGATCAGACAGCTCGACGCGGCCCACGCGATAAAAAAGTGACGCGCGCATGCGAACCCGTGCGCACTCAGTCATGACTGACTGAACGAGGCACGCGGGATACCGCGGCGCCGGTGAGGAGCGCGCCCACGATCACGCCGGCGACGAACGCGAATGCCCGCGCGGCGCCACCCGCCAGCAAGACGACGCCGGGACCCGGGCAAACCCCGCCGAGACCCCAGCCGATCCCGAAGATCGCGCTGCCGAGAAACAGTCGTCCATCGAGGCGCGAGCGATCCACGGGCGCTACCGGCGCACCGCGGAGTGTGCTTCCCCGCCGGCGTACCGCCGCGTAGGCCGGCAAAGCCACGGCTATGGCGGCCGCCATGGTGAACGCCAGTCCCACCCGCCAGTTGCCGGTGACATCGAGAAATGCGAGCACATTGGCGGGGTTGGTCATTCCCGAGACCAGCAGCCCGGTGCCGAAGAGAGCTCCGGCGATGAGTGCGACCAGCGCCGTCATAGCTCACCCCCGAAACGCAGCAGCGCGACCGTGGCCATCGCGATCGCGACGAAGGTGCTCGTTGCCGCGAGGGAGCGCAGCGACAGGTTGGCGATGCCGCACACTCCGTGGCCGCTGGTACAGCCGGAGCCGAGCCGGGTGCCGATACCGACCAGAAGTCCGGCCAGCGCCAGGCGCACCGGACCCCCGGCCCAGTCTACGGGTCCCGTTCCCACCACCAGCGCTGGCAGGATCAGACCCGCGAGAAACGCGACCCGCCAGCCCTGTTCGCCTCCTTGACCACGTACTGCGGAGTCGAGAATTCCGCTTACGCCCGCGATGCGCCCATTGAGCAGGATCAGCGCGGCCGCGGCCGCTCCGATGAGCGCGCCGCCCGCGATGGAGCGCCACAGAGGAATCGTCTCGGGGGTCATTCGACGAACCGCACCAGGCGCCTCACAGGCGGTGCGACCAGCTCAAGCCGAACGAATTCTCCGACAGACTGATGTTGGCCTCCCCGCCGCCGAAGGCAGGCGGTATCGATCCGGAACCATACACGCTCCTGCTGAAGGCGTGCAGGTAGCTGGCGCTGATCTCGTCGGCCGCCGACACACTCCAGGAGAGACCGAGGGTGGCGTGGGTCTCGACCACGCCCGGTGCCAGGATGTTGAAGAAGGTCTGCGAGGCGGGAATCGGCTGGCGGTTGTCGCTGAACCCGGCGCGCAGTGTCAGGTTCTCCGGAAGCTTTACCACGGTGCCGAGCTTGATCACCGACACGTTGCGCCAGCCGAAGCCGGGCCCGTCGCTCGCACCGAGTGGCACGCCCGAGAACAGGGCGTTGATCGGGTCCCCCACCGCGGCCACGTCCGCATAACGGATCTCCTGCCAGTCGAGCGCAACCGTCCAGCGAGCGGTGGGCGTCAGCGCGAGCCCGAGGCCGTAGGTTGACGGAATGTCGAAGCTGCCCTGGTCTGCGAACAGGCCGGCGTAGCGCGTGAAGCGGCTCATGTAGGTCTTCGATTGCCAGGTGGCGCCGATGGTCAGGTTGTCGGTCAGGTGCCCGAGCCAGCCGAGCCGAACTCCGGCTCCGTAGGAGTTGTCGTTGCCGCGATCACTGACCGCCGCGGGATCGGTCGAGAAGTCGCCGAAGATCCCGATGCCCTTGGCGCTGAAGCGCTGGTAGGCAAGATTCACCGCCAGGCCCACCTCGTTGCGGGGCGCGACGGCCCAGGCGATCGCCGGCGCGACGAACAGCTGCTCGAGATCGACTCCCGCGGAGCCCGTAGCGCCGAAGCGCGCGAACGGATTGGCAGCGTAGTCCGTGTCCATTCCGCCGTTGCCGAACGCCGCTATGCCGGCAGCGAGCGTCGAGGACAGGTGATGCAGGTAGCCGATCGAAGGGATGACGAAGGAGCTGGTGGCATCGCCGTTGAAGGTCTGTGCCTGTCCGCCCTGCACCAGCGTGGCGTCGCGGTCGGGCCGGAAGAGGTCGGCGCCGACATCGAAACCGTCGGGTACGTCCAGGAGTCCCGCCGGGTTCGTTGCGATGGTCAGCGAGTCCTGGGGGAGCGCTATTGCGGTCCCGGCGACACCTTCCGACTTGACGCTATAAGCGCTCGCGAAGTAGCCGTTGGTCGCCTGCGCGTCGTTGACGGCCAGGCCATAAATCAGAGCGGCGCACAGCTGCGCGAGCCGGCGGGCGTTTCGCATCACGTCTGCTCCCACGTAATTAAAGTCTCGGGCATGTTGGCGGAGAGGCCTCGGCATTCGCCAATAACGAGCGACTCT
>JASHVF010000340.1 GCA_030039615.1 Gammaproteobacteria bacterium
ATCTCGAGTCTTACTTCAGGCCTGCTGAGTCAGGTCACCGGCGCGAACCCCGTCGCGGCCGCTGCCACCACCGCGGGGAGCTTCGTCAACACGCTGATGCAGACGCTGCAGCAGTCCGGCAGCAGCTCCGCCGCGAGCGCATCCTCCGGCAGCAGCGCCGCGGGCAGCGCTTCCGGCACGGCTCCGACCACCTCCGCCCACGGCCACCATCACGGCCACCACGGAAGTCTCACCGCGCAGCTCGAGTCACTGCTGCAACAGAGCCAGACGAGCGGTACCGGCAGCGCCAGCACCGCGGCCGCCTCCGGCTCGACCGCGTCCCAGTCGGCGCTGCAGGCGCTGCTGCAGAATCTGCAGACCAGTTCCGCCGCCGCATCCGGCCGGCTGCTCAGCACGGCCGTCTGAGCCGCAGTGCGCGCCGGACGACTCAAGTCCGGCGCGCGCGTGCCGCTAAAGCCACGTTCTTCCGGGATTCTCACCGGCGGCACGGGTTCGGTTCGCACGCGGGCCGTTTTTGGATTTGTGAACCAGTAGCGAGTGCGTGATGTTCAAGATCGTACGCGGGGCCCGGTCGGCGGGCGCCAAAGAAACCGAGCTCTCCGCGGCGCCCGATACTGCCTCCGACCAGCTGTCGTACGCGGATCTGGCCGGCCAGATCGCCGCGATCCGCGGCTCGCAGGCGGTCATCGAGCTCGCGCTCGACGGCACGATCCTCTGGGCCAACGACAATTACCTCAAGGTGTTCGGCTACTCGCTGGACGAAGTGCGCGGCCAGCATCACCGCATGTTCGTTCCGCCCGCCGCGCGCGACGCCGCCGACTACCGCGCCTTCTGGGAGAAGCTGCAGCGCGGCGAGCCGCAGTCCGGACGCCAGCGGCGCTTCCACAAGGAAGGCCGCGTGATATGGATCCGCGCCAGCTACAACCCGATCGCCGACGGCGCCGGCAAGCTCGTCAAGGTGGTGGCGCTGGCGCAGGACATCACCGAGACGATCCGCAAGTCGACCGAATACGAAGGCGAGCTCAAGGCGGTGAGCAACGCCCAGGCGGTCATCGAGTTCAAACCCGACGGCACGATCCTCACCGCCAACGAGAACTACCTCAGGGTCGTCGGCTACACGCTCGATGAGCTGCGCGGCAAGCACCACGGCGTGCTGCTCGAGCCCGCCCAGCGTGACTGCCCCGAGTTTCGCGGCTTCTGGGAAAAGCTCGCCCGCGGCGCGGGCGAGGCCGGACAGTACCGGCGCGTCGGCAAGGGCGGCCGGGCGGTGTGGCTGCAGTCGACCTACAACCCGATCCGCGACATGGACGAGCAGACCTTCAAGGTGGTCGAGTACTCGACCGATATCAGCGAGCGGGTCAGGCAGAGTGCCATGAACGCCGCCTTCAAGGGCGCGCTCGACAATCTGTCGGCGAACGTGATGGTGGTCGACACCGGACTCAACATCATCTACCTCAACGACGCGATGCGCGAGATGACCGCCGCGGCGCAGGAGGACTTCCGCCGCGATCTGCCGCAGTTCGACGCCGGCCGCCTGCTGGGCGCGAACATCGACATGTTCCACCGCAATCCCGTCCACCTGCGCAACCTCCTGGCGAGCCTCGACAAGACCTTCACCTCGCAGATCACGATCGGCGGGCGCACGCTGCGCATCAGCGCCAACCCCATGGTGGACGCCGAGGGCAAGCGCCTCGGCACCGTGCTCGAATGGGCCGATCGCACCATCGAGCTCGGCATCGAGGCCGAGATCAAGCGCCTGGTGCAGTGTGCCACCTCCGGCGATCTCACCGAGCGCATGGATCTCGCCGGCAAGTCGGGTGTGTTCGCCGAGATCGGCAAGGGCATCAACCAGCTGACCGAGAACATGAGCGAGGTCGTGAGCCTGGTGCAGGCCGCGGCCACCGAGGTATCGCGCGGCGCCGTGGAGATCTCCCAGGGCAACGCCGACCTGAGCCAGCGCACCGAGGAGCAGGCGGCCAGTCTCGAGCAGACCGCCTCGTCCATGGAGCAGATGACCTCGACCGTCAAGCAGAACGCCGACAATGCCAGCCAGGCAAGCCAGCTCGCCACCGCCGCGCGCGACCAGGCGGACAAGGGCGGCAGCGTGGTCGGCCGCGCGGTACGCGCCATGACGGAGATCAACGAGGCCTCGAAGAAGATCGTCGACATCATCGGCGTCATCGACGAGATCGCCTTCCAGACCAACCTGCTGGCGCTCAACGCGGCGGTCGAAGCGGCGCGCGCCGGCGAACAGGGCCGCGGCTTCGCGGTGGTCGCCAGCGAGGTACGCAATCTCGCCGGCCGCAGTGCCACCGCGGCCAAGGAGATCAAGGGCCTCATCCAGGACAGCGTGCGCAAGGTCGAGGAGGGCTCGCAGCTGGTGACGCAGTCCGGCCAGACGCTCGAGCACATCGTGACCGCCGTCAAGAAGGTGAGCGACATCGTCGGCGAGATCGCCGGCGCCAGCCGCGAGCAGTCGGCCGGCATCGACCAGGTCAACAAGGCGGTCGCGCAGCTCGACGAGATGACGCAACAGAACGCGGCGCTGGTCGAGCAGGCCTCGGCCGCCAGTCAGTCGATGGCCGAACAGGCCAAGGCACTCAACCAGATGATGGAGCGCTACCGGGTCTCGGCGCAGGCGGCGGCCGCGGCCGCTGCGCAGGCCACGGTCCGCCGCGGAGCCGGTACGAGGAACCCC
>JASHVF010000341.1 GCA_030039615.1 Gammaproteobacteria bacterium
CGCGCGATGGCGCCCGCGAGCCGATCGAGGAGCGAGGCCTGGAACTCGCGCCGCAGCCGGTCGGCGATCAGCCCGGCGACGCCCTCCATGGTCTTGATCGCCACGTTGCCGGTGAAGCCGTCGGTCACCACCACGTCGACGTCCCCGGAGAAGATGTCGTCGCCCTCGACGAAGCCGACGTAGTTCAGGCCGCTGCCGCCGAGCAGCGCGTGCGCCGCCTGCACCACCTCGTGCCCCTTCATGTCCTCTTCGCCGATGTTGAGCAGGCCGATGCGCGGGGTTTGCACGCCGTAGACGCTGCCGGCAATGATCGCGCCCATGGCCGCGAACTGCCGCAGCTGCTGCGGCGTCGCCTTGGTGTTGGCGCCGAGGTCGAGCATGTGGGTATGACCGTGGGCGGCGGGGATGGCGGAGATGATCGCGGCGCGCTCGACGCTCGGCAGCGTCTTGAGCACGAAGTGCGCGATCGCGGTGAGCGCGCCGGTGTTGCCGGCGCTCACGCAGGCGCTCGCCGCTCCGGCGCGCACCAGGTCGATCGCCACGCGCATCGAGGAATCCTTCTTGTGACGGATCGCCTCGCGCGGCTTTTCTTCCATGGTGACGACCTGCGAGCTCGGCGCCACCGTGGCGCGCGCGCGGATCGCGGCCGGCTGCCCCGTCAGCGCCGCCGAGATCAGCTGCGGGTCGCCCACCAGTGTGGCGCGCAGCTCGGCGTCCTCGGCCAGCGCGCGCAGCGCGCCGGCGACGTAATCGCGCGGCTCGCGATCGCCGCTCATCACGTCGATCGCGATCGGCAGCACGCTGGCCCCTGGGCGCGGCGCGTCGACGGGAGCTATTCCTTCTCTTCGCTCTCGGCCGGCTTCTCGAGCACGCGCCGGCCCCGATAGAAGCCATCGGGAGTAATGCGATGTCGCAGATGCGTCTCGCCCGACTGCGGGTCGGTCGACAGCGCCGGCTTCGCGAGGCGATCGTGCGAGCGATGCATGCCGCGCGCCGAGGGTGTCTTGCGGCTCTTTTGAACAGCCATGGGTCTTCAGCTCCTGATTCGGTTCACTCTAACGTTTCAACAGGTCCGCAAGCCGCGCGAACGGCTTGTGCGTCTCCGGCCCGCGCTCTGCGGCGGCGGGTGCCGGCGTCGACGCCGCGCACGGCTCGCCTGCGCCATGCAGCGCCACGATCGGCAGCGCCAGCAGCAGCTCCTCCGTGATCAGCTCGCCGATGCTGATGCGGCCTCCCGGGGCGAGCATCGGCTCGAGCTCCTCCGGAACACGCGCAGCGTCGGCCTCCGACGCGACGAGCGCGACGCGCACGTCCGTCTCGAGACCCAAATTCATCGGCTGCAGGCAGCGCTGACACTCGAGCGTCGCCGCGCCGCGCGCCGTGAGCCGCACCACCGCGAGGCCCTCGCTGCGCGAGAAGCGCGCCTTCCCCGCGACACTCCCCGTCACTCCCTCCCGCAGACCGGGAAGCTCGGTGAGCGCAACAGTGAAGTCGACCTCGGCTCCGCTGTCGGCCAGCCGGTCGACGTCGAGGGGCCTCGACCAGGCCGCCATTTCCCGGGGGCCCCGCATGGGGCGCGTATAATAGGTAGCAAGCCCCCCCAAGTCAAAGCCGACTTCGGGTCTAAGCCATTGTTTCTCGAAGGCGATTCACGCGCCGAAAGCGTAGTGTGCCGCAACTCGTCCTCGCCTCCACTTCCCCCTACCGTCGCGAGCTCCTGGCGCGCCTCAAAGTCGAATTCGAGGTCGTGCCCCCGGGGGTTGACGAGGGGCACCGGCCCGGGGAGTCCGCGGCCGATCGGGCGCTGCGCCTCGCGACCGCCAAGGCGCTTGCGGTGAGCGAGCGCCATCCCCGGGCACTCGTCATCGGCAGCGACCAGGTGGCCGCCTGCGGCGGCGAGGCGCTCGACAAGCCGGGCGATGCCGCGCGCTGCCGTGCGCAGCTCACGCGCCTCTCCGGTCACAGCGCCGAGTTCTACACCGCCTGCGTGCTGCTCGGCACGCACCCGCCCGCGCACCTCGCCCACGTCGACACCACCACCGTGGTGTTCCGCAAGCTCGCCGCGGATGAGATCGGCCGTTACGTCGAGCGCGAGCGGCCCTTCGATTGCGCCGGCGGCTTCAAGGCGGAAGGCTCCGGGATCGCGCTGTTCGAGTGTATCGAGAGCCACGACCCCACCGCCCTCATCGGGCTGCCGCTCATCTGGCTCGCCGGCGCACTGCGCGCGGCGGGCTACGCTCTGCCGTAGCGGGCAGGCGCCGCTCGCCGGCGAGACGCTCGAGCACCGCCGCAAGCTCCGGCGGCAGCGGCGTGTTGACGCTGAACTCGCCGCCCCCGGGCCAGGTGAAGCTCAGGCTCGAAGCGTGCAGGAACATGCGCGTCAGGCCGAGCGCGCGCAGGCCGTCGTTGAAAGCAGCGTCACCGTACTTGGCATCACCCGCCACCGGGTGGCCGGCATGCGCGGCGTGCACGCGAATCTGGTGCGTGCGGCCGGTGTCGAGCGTGACCTCCACCAGTGTCGCGGTTCGCCCGAAGAACTGCACCGGGCGGAAGCGGCTGCTCGAGGGCTTGCCGGAAGCATCGGCGCGCACCGTGCGCTCGCCGCCCTGCCGCGTGTCGGTGCGCAGCGGCACGTCGATGCGCTTCTCGCCGAGCTGCCACTTGCCCTTGAGAAGCGCCAGGTAGCGCTTTTCGAAGCCCCCCTCGCGCAGCAGCGCGTGCAGGGTGCGCAGCGTCGCGGCGTTGCGCGCCACGAGCAGCAAACCGCTGGTGTCGCGATCGAGCCGGTGGACCAGCTCGAGAGATTCCTCGGGCCGCAGCGTGCGCAGCGCCTCGATGACACCCGCGCTCACGCCGCTCCCGCCGTGCACCGCGACGCCTGCGGGCTTGTCGAGCACCAGCAGCCTCGGGTCCTCGCGAATGACGGCCGCCCCGATGCGCGCGAGCAGTCCTGCGGCAGGTCGCGCCGGCTCTCCGGGAACCGGCAGGCGCACCGGCGGGATGCGGATGCGGTCCTCGGCAGCCAGGCGCTGCGCGGGGCCGGCCCGGCGGCCGTTGACGCGCACCTCGCCCTTGCGGATCACCCGGTAAATGCGGCTGCGCGGCAGGTCGCCGAGGCGCTTCTGGATGAAGTTGTCGAGTCTTTGGCCGGCCTCTTCGGCGGTTACGGTCAGATGCTGCACCTGGCTGCGGATTTCCGGCTTGTCGTCGTGCGGCAAGGGCTCCTCGGCGTAAGGCATTGTTTCTACAACGGTCTCTGAGTATACTCTGCCGGTCGTCCGTGAATCGGACGCGCCAGTGGCTTGGCTGGCTTAAGGCCGCAAGCCTCTTTTAGTTGGTCCTCCTGAAAGATCGAGGCCATCGCATTGGGCCGACAAGATCGCGCCGGCTGCGTAGAAAATCTCACATCGAGAAACTTCCGCAGCCTACGCCGTCGGTTGAGTTCACCGAAGGTTTCCTTGGCGTGCCGCCCCGTAAGGGGCGCACCATTAATGAACAACGAGAGTCGCTCTCCCTTGTCAGTTGCTGGAAAACTTCGCTGCCGCGGACTTCACCTCCCGCGGCCTCCCGTCGTCTGCTTGCCGGCCCCTCAACGCACAAGTGGGGCACATGAAGAGAATGCTAGTGAATGCAACTCAGGAAGAGGAGTTGCGCGTCGCTCTGGTTGATGGACAGAAGCTGTTTGACCTGAG
>JASHVF010000342.1 GCA_030039615.1 Gammaproteobacteria bacterium
CACGCGCCTCGCTCAAGTCGCTGCAGGCGGCGCAGGCGCAGGCCTCCGAGGCACAGGCGCAGGCACGGGCCGCCGCGCTCGCTTTCAGGCTCGATTGGGGACCGCTTGCGACCTGGAGCGCGGCTGCGCGCCGTACCCTGGTCGAGGCCGTCGGCGACGGCCGCCAGCTGCTGCTGCGCGCCGCGGTTCCCGGCTACCGCGCGGGCGGCGTCATCGGACCGCGGGCACTGGTCGAGGTCGACGGCGCCAACGTCGTGGCGCGTGTGCTCGGTCCGCTGCCGCGCATCGAAGCGCAGTCGCAGAGCGCCGGCTGGCTGCTCGCGGTCGAGCACGGACCCGAGGGCCTCGCGCCGGGGGCGCGCGCCGCCGTGCGCCTGCAGACGGCGAGCGTCGCCGGGCTGCTGGTGCCGGCCGCGGCGCTGGTCTATTCGCCCGAGGGCGTGTTCGTCTATCGCCAGCAGCGCGCGCCGGGCGGTGTTGGTTTCCAGTATGCGACGGCTGCCGTGAAGCCCCTGGCGCGCGTCGGCAGCGCCTGGCTCGTGAGCGGCCTCGAGCGCAGCGACGAGATCGTGGTGCAGGGTGCCGGGGTTCTCTGGTCGGTGCAGGGCATCGGCAGCTTCTCGGCCGCCGAAGAGGACCACGACTAGCTCATGCTCGCCGCCATCGTTCGCGGCTCGCTGGCGAGCCCCAGAATCGTGACCGCGCTCTCGCTGCTCATCGCACTGCTCGGGGTGGCGGCGCTGCTCGGCGCGCGGCTCGATGTGTTTCCCGACTTCGCGCCGCCGCACGTGCTGGTGCAGGCGGAGGCGCCGGGGCTCGATGCGACCCAGGTCGAATCGCTGGTGACGCGGCCGCTCGAGAGCCTGCTGGCCGGCGCCGAGAACGTCGCGGCGGTGCGTTCCACCTCGAGCCAGGGGCTGTCGGCCATTCAGGTGGTATTCGGCCGCGACAGCGATCCCTACCGCCAGCGCCAGGTGATCACCGAGCGCCTGGCGCATGCCAGCACGCTGCTGCCCGCCGGGGTCGGCGCGCCGGAGCTCTCGCCGCTCAGCTCCTCGATGGAGTACCTGCTGCACTTCGGATTCACCAGCGAGCGGCTTTCCCCGATCGAGCTGCGGGATCTGGTCCGCTGGACCGTCAAGCCGCAGATTCTGGCGGTACCCGGTGTTGCCCAGGCACAGATCTTCGGCGGCGACTCGCGCGAGCGGCAGCTGTGGGTCGATCCGCTGAAGCTCGAGGCCGCGGGCGCGACGCTCGCGGACGTCATCGAGGCGGCGCGGCGCGCGACGGAGATCAGCGGCGGCGGCTACTTCGAGACGGCGACGCAGCGCGTGGTGCTGCAGCCGCTGCCGGCGGCCGATTCGCTCGCGGCGCTGCGCGAGGCGCTGCTCGGTGAGCACGGCGACACGCCGCTGCGCATCGGGGATGTCGCCGAGGTGCGCGACGGGGCGGCGCCGCGCTTCGGCGACGCCATCATCGGCGGCGAGCCCGGGGTGCTGGTCGAGACCTCGACTCAATACGGCGCCAACACGCTCGACGTGACCCGCGAGCTCGAGCGGCGCCTCGATGCGCTGGTGCCGGAGCTCGCCAAACGCGGCGTCCGCTATCATGCGGCGCTGCTGCGGCCGGCGAGCTTCATCGAGAGCGCGATCGCGAAGCTGCGCAACTCGCTGCTGATCGGCGCACTGCTCGTGGTCGTGCTGCTGCTCGTCACGCTGCGCGACTGGCGCGCGGCGCTCATCTCTTTCGGCGCGATCCCGGTGTCGCTGCTCGCCGCCGTATGGCTGCTCGGCATCGGCGGCCTGTCGCTCAACACCATGAGCCTCGGCGGCCTGGTGGTGGCACTCGGCGTGGTGGTGGACGATGCGGTCATCGACGTCGAGAACATCACGCGCCGCCGGCGTGCCGCCGGCGACGGGGTCGACCTGCGCAGGCTGCTGCTCGAGGCGTCCCTCGAGGTGCGGCGCCCGGTGTTCTACGCCACCGCCGCGGTGGCGGTCGCATTTCTCCCGATCGTGATGCTGTCGGGCCTGCAGGGCGCGTTCTTCCGGCCGCTCTCGACCGCGTTCCTGCTGGCCGTGGCCCTGTCGCTGCTGGTCGCGATGAGCGCCACGCCGGCGCTGTGTGCGCTCCTCATGAGCGGCCACAGCCCGCGCCCCGAGCCGGACTGGCTCACGCGGGCCAAGCGCTGGCAACGCGCGCTGATCACGCGACTCGCGCGGCATCCGCGCTGGGTGCTCGCCGCCATCCTGCTGAGCGGTGCTCTGGGGCTCGCGCTCCTGCCGCTGCTCGGCGCGCGGCTGCTGCCGGATTTCCGCGAGAACTATCTGATCGCGCACGCCTCGCTCCGTCCGGGAATCGCGCTCGCCGAGACCTCGCGGGTCGGCAGCCGCATCGCCGCACGCCTCGCGGCCATCCCCGGCGTGACGAGCGTCGCCGAGCAGATCGGCCGCGCGGAGAACGGCCAGGACCCGGACGCGCCCAACAAGAGCGAGTTCGAGATCCAGCTCGATCCCCAACGCGGCATCTCGACGCCCGAGCTCGAGCGCCAGGTGCGCGCCGTATTCGACGAGTTCCCGAACCAGCTGGTGGAGATCTACTCGGTGCTGGCCGAGCGCATCGGCGAGACGCTCTCGGGCGAGGTCGCGCCGTTCTTCGTCAGCGTGTTCGGGCCCGATCTCGACGCTGACGACCAGGTGGCGGGCGAGATCGCGGCGCTGCTGCGCGAGTGGCCGCAGAGCGGCACCGTGCGCCTCGAGGTGCCGCCGCGCCAGCCGGAGCTCGAGGTGCGGCTGCTTCCGGCGCGCTTGAGTCTCTACGGCCTGCAGGCCGCCGACGTGTTCGGCGCTCTGAACGCTGCCTACCACGGCGCCGAGGCCGCCGAGCTCAACCAGTCCGACCGCAGCGTGCCGGTGGTGGTGCGCATCGCGGGCGCCGGCGCGAGCCCGGAGGAGGTGCGCGGCCTCACGCTGCGCGCGCAGGACGGTGCCCTGGTGCCGCTGTCGGCGGTGGCGACCCTCAGCGTGGTGTCCTCGCGCAGCCTCATCGATCACGAGGACGGGCTGCGCCGGCAGGTCGTGGTGGCGAGCCCGACTGCGGCGGACCAGTCGGGGTACGCGCGCGCGGCGCGCGCCGCCATCGAACGGCGTATCAAGCTGCCGGCCGGCGTATATCTGCGCTACGGCGGCACGGCGCCGGCACAGGCGGCGGCGGCGCGCGAGCTCCTGTGGCATTCCGCGGCAGCGCTCACGCTGATCGTGCTCCTGTTGGGACTCGCCTTCGGGCGCGGCCGTCACGTGCTGCTGGTGCTGGCGGCGCTGCCGAGCACGCTGATTGGCGGCGTGGTGGCGGTGGCGCTCAGCGGCGGCACGCTCTCGCTCGGTGCCATGGTCGGCTTCGTGGCGCTCTTCGGCATGGCGGCCCGCAACACCATCCTGCTCATCTCGCACTACGACCATCTGGTTGCGAACGAGGGAGAGAGCTGGGGCGTGAGCGCCGCGTTGCGCGGCGCCGAGGAGCGTCTGACGCCGGTGCTGCTCACGGCACTGATGACGGCGCTCGCGCTGCTGCCGGTGGCGCTGCAGTGGCACGAGCCGGGCCATGAGATCGAAGGCCCGATGGCGATCGTCATTCTCGGCGGGCTGGTGTCCTCCACACTCGTCAGCCTGCTGCTGGTGCCGCCGCTCGCGGCGCATTGGCTGCACCGCAACTGACGAGGCGCCGCGGCGGGTGCTGTGGCACTTTCGTGACACCCGCTGACGCACACTGTGGCCTTTCTGGCAGAGCACCCTGGCAGGCACAAGCACGGGCGGCCCTGAGTACATCCCTAACTCCTTGTTCGGTCTGAGTCCGCGGGCGTGGCGGTCCGGCAACAGCGATTGGCACGTCGTTTGCTATCTGAGCACGCGAAGGCGCGCGCCGCGCGCCGCGTGTCGCGAACGCTACTGAACGAGGAGTCACCTCAATGAAACGCATTCGGCTAGCCCGGCAGGTCGCACGAACCGTGTTCGTCGGCTCGCTGCTCGTCGCGCTGGCGGCCCCGGCCGCGGCGCTGGATCTCAAGACCGGCGACGGCTCCTGGACCTTCTCCATCGACGGCAACGTCAACGTCGACTACATCTTCTCCAACTGCCAGAGCGTGAGCAGTGCGGTCGCCGTGGACGGCGGCCTGACCTGCGTCGGCTCGGCGAGCGGCAGCAACGTATCCAACATCGGCAACGGCCTGCTGCCGGCCGCCTTCACCTTCGGCGTATCGACGACGCAGGAGGGCATCGATCTGTCGGCGCATCTCGGCCTCTATCCGGGCATCGCCACCAATGACGGCGGCAGCCCGAACCTGCAGGCCGGCACCAGCAACGGCTCCTCGAACACCGCCCTCGGCAGCACCGGCCTCGACATCCGTCAGGTCTATATGACGTTCGGCAACAAGGACATGGGCACCTTCACGCTGGGAAGGAACATCGGGCTGTTCGGCGCCGACGTGATTCTCAACGACATGACGCTGCCCGGAGTCGGCGCCCCCGGCTCGGCCGCTTCGGCGGCGCCTTCCAACACCACGCTGGGCGGCATCGGCTTCGGCTACATCTATACCGACTGGCTGGCGCAGATCGATTACACCACGCCGGACTTCTCGGGCTTCACGCTGACTTTCGGCGTGTACGATCCGCTCAACTCGTTGTCCGACACCGGCACGGTGGAGGCGAAGAAGGCGCCCGGGTTCCACGCCAAGCTCGCCTATACGCTGCCCATCAACTCCGACACGAAGCTCTATCTGTCGGCGGCCTTCATCTCGCAGCAGCAGGACTACGAGGCGGCGTCGATCACCGGCCCGGTGCCCTACAGCTACACCGGCGACGGCATCGACGTCTTCGCCAAGCTCGACATTCAGGCCTTCGAGCTGATCGGCTACTACTACCACGCCACCGGGCTCGGCACGACTGCGCTGTTCAATCTCGGCGACTTCGGCCTCGGCCAGACGCGCACCTCGGATGGCTACCTCGCGCAGGCCACCTACAAGTTCGACAAGCTCAAGGTCGGTGTGAACTACGGCGTCAGCAACCTCGACTACGCCAACGCCGCCGATGCAGCCGCCAACCCTGGGCTGCTGTCGAGCAACAAGAAGCTGACGGTCGGCCTGTATTACTCGCTGACCAAGAACCTGATGCTGCTCGGCGAGTTCAGCAACGTGAAGGACGACGCACAGGTGGGCGGCGGCAACAGCGCCAACACCTTCAACATCGGCGCATATCTGGGCTTCTGATCGCGGACCTGTGTCGGTGACGGAGAGCCATATGATCAAAGTGAGCGTTCTGTATCCCAACGGACCGGGAAACACGTTCGATCTCGATTACTACTGTCGCGTGCACATGCCGATGGTGCAGCGGCTGCTGGGCGCCCCGCTGCAGCGGATCGCAGTCGAATACGGGCTCGCCGGCGGCATGCCGGGCGCCCCGCCGCCGTTCCTGGCGTCGGGGCATCTGTACTTCGACTCGGTCGAGGCATTTCAGAGCGCCTTCGCGCCGCACGCCGACAAGATCATGGGCGACATCCCGCGCTACACGAACAGCACGCCCGTGATCCAGATCGGCGAAGTGAAGCTGTGATGCTTGCGTTTTGCACTGTGTCATTTGTGGCACAGGCGTGTGGCGAACCCGCGCGTCCGCAGGCGATTGCTGCGGACACCGCCGAGGCGGACTATGATTATTTTTAATCATAAGGATAGATTCGCAACGATAGGTCCCGGCGAGAGAAAGGGCGGCGAGAGATAGGGAAATCGGCGCTTTAGCCACTTGGATATATGAGTATAAAAAACCGTGTGAGGAGAACTGCGTATGCGATTCCAACGCGAGAAGAACCTATACGCTCTGATCGCCGCGCTGGCCGTCGGAGTGTCCTGTACTGCCGGCGGCGATGAGGCCACCGGCGGGTCCGATCCCAACCGCTGGGTGGCTCCGGGCGGCGATTACGCGCTGACGCGGCACAGCTCGCTCAAGGACATCAACGCCTCGAACGTAGCGCAGCTGCAGATGGTGTGGTCGCAGTCGAGCGGTACGCTGCGCGGTCACGAGGGGCAGCCGCTGGTGGTGGACGTCAACGGCAAGCCGATGATGTACATGGAGAGCGGCTGGCCCAACATCATCCAGGCGCTCGACCTGAGCGATCCTGACCATCCCAAGGAAGTGTGGAACTACAAGAAGACCAGCAACCGCGACGATTCCGCGGTGGCACGCGCCTGCTGCGATACCGTGAACCGCGGCATGTCGTACGCCGACGGCAAGCTGGTGTTCGGCACCCTCGACGGCTACGTGATCGCCCTCGATGCGGTGACCGGCAAGGAGGACTGGGTCGTCAAGCAGGCCTGGCCCGACAAGGGCGAGACCATCACGCCGGCGCCGCTGGTCGCGGACGGCAAGGTGTTCATCGGCTTCGGCGGCGACGAGTTTGGTGCACGCGGCCGCTTTGACGCCTACAAACTCGCCGATGGCTCCAAGGTCTGGGAGTGCTACAACACCGGCAGCGACAAGGATGTGTGCCTCACCAAGGACACCAATAAGAAACATCCCGAATACGGCACCGCGGGCCACGACCTCGGCATCTCGACCTATCCGGGCGATGAGTGGAAGCGCGGCGGCGGCGCCATGTGGGGCTGGTACAGCTACGACCCGGAGCTGAAGCTCGTCTATGCCTCGAGCGGCAACCCGGGATTGTGGAGTCCGCAATACCGCTGCGGCGCCGAGCCGATCAGTCAGCAGGGCTGCAACGACGGCAAGTGGGACAACAAGTGGTCGATGACGATCTTCGCGCGCAAGGCCGATACGGGCGAGGTGGTCTGGGCCTACCAGATGACGCCCTTCGACCAGTGGGACTACGACGGCATCAACGAGAACATGCTGGAGAACCTCACGGTCGACGGCAAGGAACGCAAGGTACTCATCCACTTCGACCGCAACGGCTTCGCCTACGTGCTCGACCGCACCGACGGAACGCTGCTGCGCGCCAACAAGTACGTGACCACTAACTGGGCGGAAAAGATCGACATGAAGACCGGCAAGCCGGTAAAGGTGTACGAGCACTCGCCGCTCAAGGTGCACGACAACACGCAGGCCTGCCCGTCGGCGATGGGCGGCAAGGACCAGCAGCCGTGCGCGATCGATCCGAACGAGCCCGGTATCGCCTACTGTCCGACCAACAACTGGTGCATGGAGGATGAGCCGCAGGAGCGCACCCATACCCAGCAGGGCATCGTGTACGTGTTCGCCAACGTCTACATGTACCCGGAGAAGCCCGGCATCACCGGCAAGTTCAAGAAGTTCAACGTACTCACGGGCGAGACCGTGTGGGAGATCCCGGATCCGTATCCGAACTGGGGCGGCGCCCTGGTGACGGACGGCGGGCTGGCCTTCTACGGCAGCCTGAACGGCGACTTCCGCGCGGTGGACCGCAGCACCGGCAAGGTGCTCTGGCAGAGACGCCTGGGATCGGGAATCATCGGCAACCCGATTACCTATCGCGTCAACGGCAAGCAGTACGTGTCGGTGTGGAGCGGCATTGGTGGCTGGATCGGACTGCCGGTGACGGCCGGGCTCGATCTGAACGACAAGTTCGGTGCCATCGGCGCCACGGCCATGACCAAGGCCGCGGGGCTCAGCCTGATCCCGCAGGGCGGCACGTTGTATACCTTTGCCGTGCAATAATCGCCGGAACTGACGGGCACGGACGTCCCCGACTCGCGTCGGGGATGTCCGTGCCGTCCGGCTCCAGGCGTCGCCGGGACGGAGGGGCAGATAGAGCGATGCGGATGAGGAGGTGGGCCTGGCCGGCGCTGCGATGGGTGCCGGCCATTGTGGCGGTCACGCTCGCGGCGCTGCCGGGCACGGCATGCGCCGAGCTGCGCGTATGCGCCGATCCCGGCAACATGCCCCTGTCCAACGAGCGCGGCGAGGGCTTCGAGAACAAGATGGCCGCGGTTCTCGCCCACGCGCTCGGCACGACCGTCACCAACTACTTCCGGCCGGGAGTGGAGCGCGGGCTGACGCGCACCACGCTGTACGCTGACCAGTGCGACGTCATGTTCGACATGCCTCCCGACTCCGAGGACGTCATCACCACCGGCCCGCTGTACCGCTCGACTTTCGTGCTGGTGTATCGCCAGGACCGCGGCTTCGCTTTCAAGAGTCTCGACGACCCGCAGCTCAGGCGCCTCAAGGTCGGCGTCTACGAGACCTCCGCGGTGCGCGAGGCGCTGCTCGAGCACGGCGTGGTGCGCAACATCGTCATCCACTACCTGAGCCACGACGCCGATCTGGTGCCGGCCGACCAGCCGAGCTATCAGGTGCAGCAGGTGATCGACGGTAAGCTGGACGTGGCCGCGGCCTGGGGACCGATGGCAGGCTACTACAAGGCGGTGCGCCACGCGCCGCTCGTCATCCAGCCGGTCAATCTCATGGACGACGAGACACCGCTCGAGTTCGACATGGCGGTCGCCGTGCGCCGCAGCGATCACGACCTGCAGCGGCGCCTCGAGCAGGCACTGCGTCAGGAACGCGACGCGCTGCGCGCCATCCTCACCGAGTACGGCGTGCCGCTGGTGAAGTGCGATGCCTGTCTGATCAGCGGCGACCTGCCCGCGCACGGACCGTACGCGGCGCGCAAACCATCGTCGGCGGCACGCGGTCCCGGTGTCAGCGTCGCGCAACTCGACGGCTGGCTGGCAAATGGAGCCGACCCCAAAGTGGAACTGAACGATGCGGTCATGGCCGACGATGCCGCGCGCGTCAGCTACCTGATCGAGAAGAAGCACGTCGCGGTCGGCGCGCTGGATCTGCAGGGTGAGACACCGCTGCATCACGCGCTGATCGAGCGCTCCGCCCCGATGGTGAGCTACCTGATCGCGCATGGCGCCGACGTCAATCAGCGCGATCGCGATGGCTGGACGCCGCTCATGACGGCCGCCTACTACGACGACGGCGCGGCGGTGAAGACTCTGGTCGCGCACGGCGCCGACGCCAATGCCCGCAGTACCCAGAATCTCACGCCGCTCGGCATCGCCGTGCAGTACGCCAGGAACGACGCGGCGGTCGCGCTGGTCGAGGCGGGGGCCGATCCGCAGCATGCGGTCGGCGAGGCCGGGTATACGCCGCTCATGCTCGCGACCGGCAACGGCGCGCAGTCGGTGGTGCGGGCGCTGCTCAAGAAGGGCGTCGACGTGAACGCCCGCAACAGCGGCGGGGTCACGGCGCTGATGATCGCGGCCGCGGGCGGCGATGCCGCCATGGTCGAGCTGCTGATGCACGCCGGAGCCAACGTCGCCGCGCGCAGTGAGCGCGGCGATACGGCGCTGTCGCTGGCGCGCGCCCGCGGCGACGAGCGCGTCATCAAGCTGCTCGACGAGCGCGGGCATCCGGGAGCCTGACAGGGTGCGCAGGAGCATATTGATCGTATGTGCCGCGGGTGTCGTTGCGTCGCTGATCCATTCCGGGCCACCGGACGGCACGGCGTCGGCTGCGCCGCCCGAGGCGGCGTCCAGGGACGTCATGACACCGGTGCAGCGGGCCGATGCGACGCCCAAGGGCAAGCTCAAGAATCCGTATTCGGACACGGATGCGGCGGTGGTCGCGGCGGGCAACAAGCTCTTCATGAGCTACGCCTGCAGCGGCTGTCACGGCGGGACCGGGGGCGGGGGCATGTGTCCCCCGGTCACCAACGACATCTGGGTGTATGGGGGCGACGACGACACGCTCTTCAGGCTGGTGGCGTACGGCAGCCAGGAGCTGCAGGCCAAGGGCTACAGCCGCAAGGCACAGGAGAACGTCGTGGCGCCCATGCCGCAGATGGGGGGAATCGTGAAGACCGACGACGATCTGTGGCACATACTGGCCTTCATACGGGCGAACTACCACGGCTCGCCGCAATGCAAGTACGGTTGCCCGGCCAACTAGGCGGGCGGGCGTGATGGAGGGGGTTGAAGCGTGATTCGCGGACGATCCGCAGCTCATAGCCATTCGGATCTGATCGGCAATCTGATCCGCCGCCACGGGCGTGAGCCGCCGATTCCCGAGGTGGTGCGCACTTCCTGGAGCCGCTGCCTCGACAGCTATGCACTCGATCCGGGGGAGACGCGCCGGCCGGTGAGCGTCGATGGCGCCGACCTGGCGGCGCGGCGCGAGCGCCTCGGCGTGCTGCTCGCGATCGCCTGCTTCGAGATGGAGGCGCTCGGCAAGCTCATCGAGCACTCCGAGTACAGCATCATGCTGACCGATCGCGACGGCGTGATCCTCAGCTACATCGGCGACTCGGGCTTCTCCGCCACGGCGCGCCGCTGCGGCTTCCGCGAGGGAGTCATGTGGGGCGAGCGTGAGATGGGTACCAACGGCATGGGTACCTGCCTCACGGCGCGCCGCCCGGTGGTGATTCACCGCATGGATCACTTCCTCGCGCAGAATACCCAGCTGACCTGCTCGGCCGCACCGATCTTCGACATGCGCGGCGAGCAGCTCGCCGCGCTCGACATCTCCGGTGCTTCCTTCAACCCCCAGAGCCACACGCTCGCGCTGGTGGAGCTGGCGGCGCAAAACGTCGAGAACCGCGCGCTGCTGTCGGCCTGCCGCGAGCTGCACGTGGTGCGCTTTCACCGCTGCGCCGAGTTCGTCAGTACTCCCGGTGAGGGTGTGCTGGCGTTCGATGACCAGGGCATCATCAAGGGCGCGAATCGTTCCGCGCTCGCACTCCTCGGGCGGCGCGACCACGGGGCGGTGTGCGGGCAGCGCGTCGACCGCATGCTCGACACCAGTCTCACGAGCCTGCTCGGCCTCGCCGGGCAGCGCGGCTTTCCGGCGCAGGAGCTCAACTGCCGCGGCAGCGAGCGGCGCTGGTTCGCCGCGGTGCACGAGCCGGCCAATCCCCCGCGCCGCAGGCCGGCGGCGGGAGCCGGGCAGGCGGACACGGCGCGCGCCGCCGCGGCGCACGCGGCTCTCGAGTGCCTGCATTCGAGCGACCCGCTCATGACGCACAACGTCGGGGTGCTGCAGCGGGTGCTCGACTGCGATATCTCGGTGCTGCTGCTCGGCGAGACCGGAACCGGCAAGGGTTACTGCGCGCGTGCGCTGCACGCCGCCGGCAACCGCGCCGACAAACCCTTCGTCACGGTCAACTGCGCCGCGATCCCCGAAGCCCTCATCGAGAGCGAGCTGTTCGGGCACAAGCCGGGAGCCTTCACCGGCGCCAGCCGCGAAGGCGGCATGGGACGGATCCTGCAGGCGAACGGCGGTACGCTGTTCCTCGACGAAATCGGCGACATGCCGGTGGCGTTGCAGTCGCGCCTGTTGAACGTCATCGAGGATCGCGAGGTGATGCCGCTCGGCGGCAACAAGGTGGTGAGCGTCGACGTGCGCGTCATCAGCGCCACGCAGCACGACCCGCTCGACATGATCGCCGCCGGCCAGTTTCGCGAGGATCTGTACTACCGGCTGAACGGCATCACGGTGCGCCTGCCGCCGCTGCGGCAACGGAGCGACACGGCCGAGCTCATCGGCAAACTGCTGGCGCACGAGGCGGGCACCGGGCAGCCGGTCGCGATCGAGCCGGCGCTGGTCGAGCGGCTGGTGCGGCACGGCTGGCCGGGAAACGTGCGCCAGCTGCGCAACGTACTGCGTACCATGCTGGCGCTGCGCACCACGGAGCAGCTGACGCTCGCGGATTTCAACGACGAATGGCTGACTTACGGCGGCACCGAGCCGGGGTTGCAGGACGGCGGCCAGTCCGCCAGCGGCGAGGATCTGCTGGGCGATGCGGAGCGGGATGCGCTGCGGCGCGTGCTCGAGTCGTGCCAGTGGAACGTGAGCGCCGCGGCCACCCGGCTGCACATCAGCCGCCGCACCATCTACCGCAAGATTCATCGGCACGGGCTGCTGCGGCACGCTCCGCACCTCGGAGCGGGCTGCGGGCCCGAGTGAGTTTCCAAGCGAGGCAGGAACCAATCATGGCGACAAACATTCATCCGGCAGTGGACCAAGGGGTCAAGAAGGGCACGCCCGGCTTTGCGGGCGGAACACTCACCTGTAAATGCACGCGCGATCCGGTGACGGTGCGCGTCACCTCCAACGTGGCGTTCAATCACGTCTGCGGCTGCACCAAGTGCTGGAAGCCCGCCGGCGCGTTGTTCTCGCTGGTCGGCGTGGCGGGGCGCGACAAGGTGTCGGTGACCGCGAACGGCAACAAGCTCAAGGTCGTCGACGAGAAGGCGCCGATCCAGCGCCACGCGTGCACCGGCTGCGGCGTGCATATGTACGGTCGCATCGAGAACAAGGCGCATCCGTTCTACGGCTTCGACTTCTTCCACGTCGAGCTGTCGAAGGAGAGCGGCTGGGAGGAGCCGAAGTTCGCGGCTTTCGTCTCCTCGATCATCGAGTCCGGCTTCCCGCCGGCGCGCATGGGCGAAGTGCGCGCACGGCTCAAGGAGCTCAAGCTCGAGCCCTACGACTGTCTGTCACCGGAGCTGATGGACCTGATCGCGACCCACGCCGCCAAGGCCAAGGGCGTACTGGCGGCCTGAAGAAGGGACGGGTAATTGCGGCCGGCTCCGCGACAGCCGCGGGGCCGGCTGCATGGAGACTCTCGCCATGAAGACACGCGCCGCGATCGCTTACGCCGCCGGCAAACCGCTCGAGATCGCAACGGTCGACCTCGACGGTCCGAAGGCGGGCGAGGTGCTGGTGGAGCTCAAGGCCACCGGCATCTGTCACACCGACGAGTTCACGCGCTCCGGGGGTGATCCCGAGGGGCTCTTCCCCGCGATCCTCGGGCATGAGGGCGCGGGCATCGTGGTCGACGTGGGAGCGGGGGTGACCTCGGTAAAGAAGGGCGATCACGTGATCCCGCTCTATACGCCCGAGTGCCGTCAGTGCAAGAGCTGCCTGTCGAGAAAGACCAATCTCTGCACCGCGATCCGCGCCACCCAGGGCAAGGGCGTGATGCCGGACGGCACCAGCCGCTTCTCGATCGGCAGCCAGATGGTGCACCACTACATGGGCTGCTCGACTTTCTCGAACTTCACGGTGCTGCCGGAGATCGCGGTGGCGAAGATCCGCGAGGATGC
>JASHVF010000343.1 GCA_030039615.1 Gammaproteobacteria bacterium
ACACGCCCGACATGTCGTCGAGGTCGCCGATCACCACCTCATCGGCCGCCCATGCCTGGCCGCCCGCCGCGGCAGCGAGCGCCGCGGCCGTCACAAGGATCATCAGTTTCATGAGTCGTGCTCCTCGTTTGGTCTTCTTGGGGTCAGACGCCCAGGTACTGGTGCAGCAACGGCATTTTGTCCTTCAGCTCGCCCGCTGCGAATCCCGCCACGATCCGCCCGCGCTCCATGATGTAGAAGCGGTCGGCGAGGGGGGCCGCGAAGCGGAAATTCTGCTCCGACATCACGATCGTGTAACCCTGCTCGCGCAGCCGCTGGATCGTGCGCGACAGTGCCTGCACGATCACCGGGGCGAGCCCCTCGGAGATCTCGTCGAGCAGCAGCAGCCGCGCCCCGGTACGCAGGATCCGGGCCACCGCCAGCATCTGCTGCTCGCCGCCGGAGAGGTTGGTGCCGCGGCTGCCGCGCCGCTCCCTGAGGTTGGGAAACATGGCGTAGATCTCATCCACCGACATGCCCCCCGGCGCCACCGGCGGGGGCAGCAGCAGGTTCTCCTCGGTGGAAAGACTGGCATAGATGCCGCGCTCCTCCGGGCAGTAGCCGACGCCGAGCGCGGCGATGCGGTGCGGCGGCAGGCCGACCGTCTCCATTCCGTGGATGCGCACCGAGCCCGATCGGCCCACCAGTCCGAGCAGCGCCTTCATGGTGGTGGTACGGCCGGCGCCGTTGCGACCGAGCAGCGTCACGACCTCGCCGCTTTCGACCTGGCAGTCGACGCCGTGCAGCACGTGCGACTCGCCGTAGTAGGCATGCAGCCCCTCGATGCGCAGCACCTCCGCCGCCATCAGTGCGTCCTTCCGAGCTCGACGCCGGTCGAGCCCATGTAGGCTTCCAGCACCTGCGGGTTGCGCGATACCTCGGCGTAGCTGCCGCTGGCGATGATCTGGCCGCGCTGCAGCACGGTGATGGTGTCGGCGATCGTCGATACCACGCGCATGTTGTGCTCGACCATGAGCACGGTGCGGTTGCTGGCCGCCTTGCGGATGAGGGCGGTGACGCGCTCGACGTCTTCCTGCGCCATGCCCTGCGTCGGCTCATCGAGCAGCAGCAGCTCCGGATCCATGGCGAGCGTGGTCGCGATCTCGAGGGCGCGCTTGCGCCCGTAGGGGAGCGCGACGGCCACCGCGCGCGCGTGCGCGCCGAGGTCGACGAGCTCGAGCAGCTCGCGTGCGCGGCCGTCCAGCACCGCGAGCGAGGTCTCGTGCTTCCAGAAGTGGAAGCTGGTGCCGAGCGAGCGCTGCAAAGCGATGCGCACGTTCTCGAGCACGGTCAGATGCGGAAACACGGCCGACAGCTGGAAGGAGCGCACCATGCCGCGGCGCGCGACCTGGGAGGGCTTCTCGGCGGTGATGTCGCTCCCGCGGTACAGGATCGCGCCGCGCGTCGGTACCAGGAACTTGGTCAGCAGGTTGAAGAAGGTGGTCTTGCCCGCGCCATTCGGGCCGATGAGCGCATGGATGTGTCCGCGGCGCACCCCGAGGTCGACGTTGCTCACCGCCACGAAGCCGCTGAACTCCTTGGTGAGCCCGCGCGTCTCGAGGATCAACTCCTCTCCGGTGGGCGGCGCGGCTGCTGCCATGGCGGCGGTGGGCTCCACTCGTTTTCTTCTAATGCAGCATCCGGACACGGGTAGTATGCCCCGCGTGAGCCGCCAGAGGAAAAAAACGCTCGCGGCCCTGTTGCTGCCCCTGAGCCGCGGCGTCCGACGGGGGCCGCGGGACGGGGCAAGCCCGGCTCTCGAGGCCATCTGGCATGTCGTCTGCACCATCCCGCGCGGCCGGGTGTCGACTTACGGAGCGGTAGCGCGCGCCGCCGGGCTTCCGGGGCGCGCGCGCCAGGCGGGCTACGCGCTGCGCGTGGCTGGAGACTCGCTCGATCTCCCCTGGCACCGGGTGGTCGGCGCGGGCGGCCGCATCTCGTTTCCGCCCGACTCGCGCAGTGCCCGCGAGCAGGCGCGGCGGTTGCGCGCCGAAGGTGTGCGGGTGGCGGGCGGCCGGGTCGAGCGTCTGGCGTTGACCGATCTCGAGGAACATTGAGGCGCTTCAGCGCCCGGTGTACTCGAGGCTGATGAGGTCCACGACGCGCGGTACCCCCGGGGTGCCGCGGGCCACGGTCTCGGCGATGTCGCGCTGCAGCTCGGTCGCCACCTGGCCGGAGAGGTACACGGTCCCCTCGAGCGTGCTCACGTAGACCTGGTTGGGGGCGCGCAGCTCCGCGTGTTGATCGAGACGCGCGCGCACGGCGGCGGAGATCTCAAGGTCGCCCGGGCAGCCCGCGCCGCACTTGTGCAGGGTCTGGAGCGCCGCGCACCCGTCGGGGCCGGCCGCGGTCGCGAGCATCAGGGCGAGCGTTACGGCGGGTCGAGCGCGCATAGCCACATAGACCGTCAGCGCCCGCCTCGGGTTCGGTCGGCTTGCTGGCCTCGGGTGCCGCGACTAGGATGCCCCGGAACAGCAACAACAACCGCCGGGAGGGGTCATGGGAACTTGGGGCGCAGCCGTCGCGGCCAGCGTGTTGCTGTTGGCGGCCGCCGCAGCCGGCGCACAGGACCCGGTCAGGACGGCGCCGGCGAGCCACAAGGTGCTCCTCGAGAACGACCGCCTTCGGGTGCTCGACATCCGCGTGCCGGCCGGCGCGCGCGCGCTGACGCATACCCACCCCACGGGCTACGTCGAGGTGGCGATGACCGACTGCCACCTGAGATTCACCTATCCCGGAGGCAAGACCTCCGAAGCGACGCTGCACGCGGGCGAGGTCGTGTGGAGCGACCCGGTGACGCACGGCGTCGAGAATCTCGGGCCGGGAGAGTGCCACGTGCTCAACATCGAGCCCAAAGATGCGCAGGCGGTCCGCAAGTGATGGAAGTCTCCCCGCTCGCAGGCTGGGACAACTTCTACGTGATCATCGGCTCCTCGGCCGGCGGCCTGACGGGACTCACCTTCGTGGTCATCGCCCTGATCCGCGATACCGCGCAGGGCGTGCGTCCGATGGGTGTCGGCGTGTTCGTGACGCCGACCATCGTGCACCTGTGCGGAGTGCTGACGCTCGCGGCCTTCATGAGCATGCCGCATCAGCACCGCAGTACGCTCAGCGTGGGGCTGGCGCTCGGGGGGCTCGCCGGGGTGGTCTACGGCTTTTTCATCGGCGTCAAAATGGCGCGCATCAGCAGCGGCGAGACGCGCTACGTGCCGGTGCGCGAAGACTGGGTCTGGAACGTCATCGTACCGACCCTGGTTTACGCCGCCCTCGTCGTGATGGCGGTATTGATCTGGGACCGCCTGACCGCGGCGGCGCTCTACGGGCTGGCGGTGCTGGCGCTCGCGCTGCTGCTGATCAGCATCCGCAACGCCTGGGATCTAGCGGTGTGGACGTCGATCAAGCAGCAGAAAAAAGAGGGCAAGTGAATCCATGAACAGGAAATTCCTCGGCGCGTGGCTCGTGATCTTCATCGCCTGGTTCCTCGGCAGCTTCGTGGTCCACCATCTGCTGCTCGGCGCCGACTACCGGGCCGTGGCGGGACTCTTTCGCAGCGAGGTCGACGGCCGGAAGTTCTTTCCCCTCATGATCCTCGCGCACGTGATGATGTCCGGTGCGTTCACCTGGATCTACGCGCGCGGCGTGGAGGCGAAGCCCTGGCTCGGGCAGGGCGTGCGCTTCGGAGTGGCGGTCGCGTTCCTCATGACCATCCCGGTCTACCTCATGTACTACTGCGTACAGCCCACGCCGGCGGAGCTGGTGGTGAAGCAGATCGTGTTCGACGGCGCGCTGGTGGTGATCCTCGGCGTGATCGCGGGATGGCTGTACCGGGACGGCAAGGCGTAAAGGCGTGCGCAGCTAACCCCGACCAGCCACCTGAACCGCTTATAGCTCCAGGACCCTCAACGCGGAGCTGACATGCAGCGACTATCCCATCTGCTCGGCTGCGCCGCATTGGTGCTGAGCGCCGAGACGCAAGCGCTCGGGAGTCTCGCGAGCGTGAACCTGGTGGATCGCGACCGCGGGACCGTGCTGCCGGTGTATTACCACCGCGGCGAATACTGGGTGGCGGGCAATCCCGGCGCGCGCTACGCCATCGAGATCCGCAACGCCGCGGGCGGGAGACTCCTGGCCGTGACCTCGGTCGACGGGGTCAACGTGCTCTCGGGCGACACGGCTGCCTTCGATCAGGGCGGCTACGTATTCGATCCCGGCGAGCAGTACCAGATCACCGGCTGGCGCAAGAGCAGCACCGAAGTAGCGGCGTTCACCTTCACCGACTCGCGCGACTCCTACGCCGCCCGCACCGGCCGGCCGGGCAGCATCGGGGTGATCGGCGTCGCCTTGTTCCGCGAGCAGCCGCAGCCGGTGTATGCGCCGCCGCAAGCCGCAGCTCCCGTCATGGGCGGCTCCGCCGCGGCGCAGGGCGCAGTGCCCGCGGCTCCCGCGTCGGCCCCAATCAACGCGCCCGAGGCGCGGCTCGGCACCGGCCACGGGGAACACGAGTACTCTTACGCCGCGGATACGGAGTTTCATCGGCTACAACGCGAGCCGAACGAGGTCATCCGCATTCGCTACGATAGCTTCGAG
>JASHVF010000344.1 GCA_030039615.1 Gammaproteobacteria bacterium
GAGCTCGCACGCTCCGGTCGCACGGTGATCACGACGCTGCACGATGCGACACTCGCGGCGCGCTTCGCCGACCGGGTGCTGCTGCTGCACGGGGACGGCCGCTGGACGCTCGGGCCCGTCGCAGAGGCGCTCACTGCCGCCTCCCTGAGCGAGCTCTACCTGGCGCCCATGATGGAGCTCGAGCGCGACGGCCGCCGGGTGTTCGTCAGCGTGTAAGCGCCGCGAGCACCGCGGGGTGCAGCGCACCGTTGGTGGCGAGCGCGCTGGTGGTTGCCAGTCCGAGGTCGCGCCCCTCGAGATCGGTGAAGGTGCCGCCCGCCTCGCGCACGATCACCGCCAGGGCCGCGACGTCGAGGATGTTGACGTCCGACTCGATGACGACGTCGAGCGCGCCGCGCGCCAGCAGGTGGAAATGGACGAAGTCCCCGTAACCGCGCGTGTAGGCGGCACCGGCGATGAGCTCCCCGTAGCGCTGCCAGCGGGGCGAACCTGCCAGGCTGCGCAGATTCCCGGCGGAGATCGCCGCGTCGGCGATTGATGCGACGGCGCTCACGCGCAGCGGCCGCTCGTTGAGGAACGCACCGCCCCCCTCCTCGGCCCAGGCGACCTCCCCGAAGGCGGGCGCGCTCGACACGCCGAGCACCAGCCTGCCGGCCCGCATCAGGGCGATCTGGGTCGAGAAGAACGGAATCTCGCGCACGAACGCCTTGGTGCCATCGATGGGATCGACCAGCCAGACGCTCTCGGCAGAGATCGCATGCTGGCCCGTCTCCTCACCATGGAAGCCGTAGCCGGGGAAGCGCTCGCTCAGGGTGGCATGGATGACCTCCTCGCTGAGCACGTCCGCCTCGGTCACCGGGGAGGCATCGCTCTTGAGGCGCACGCGCGGGCTCTTCCCGTAGTGGTCGCGGATCACTTCGCTCGCGGCACGCGCCGCGGCGAGCGCGGCTTTGAGTTCTTCCGATGCCATATGCCTTAGGATACGACCAATGGGAAACCGCCTGAGCAAGATCTACACGCGCACCGGCGATGACGGCACCACCGGCCTCGGCGACGGCAGCCGGGTGCGCAAGGACAGCGCGCGCGTCGAGGCCTACGGGACCCTCGACGAGTTGAACAGCGTCATCGGCGTACTGCTCGCCGTGCCCAAACTGCCCAGGAAGGTGGCCGGCTGCCTCACCGAGGTGCAGCATGAGCTGTTCGACATGGGCGGCGAGCTCTGCATCCCCGGCCACACCATGATCAGGGCCGAGCACGTGGCGCGCCTCGAGACGCAACTCGATGACTTCAACGAGAAGCTGCCGCCGTTGAAGGAATTCATCCTGCCGGGCGGCGGCCCGGGCGCCGCCGCCTGCCACCTGGCGCGCACCGTGGCGCGGCGTGCCGAGCGGCGCGCCTGGACGCTCTCGCGCACCGAGAGCGTCAGCCCGGAGCTCCTCAAGTACCTCAACCGCCTGTCGGACCTGCTGTTCGTACTGGCGCGCGTGCTGGCACGCCACGAGCGCGGCGCAGAGGTGCTCTGGCGGCACGAGCGCGTCAAGCGCAAGAAGTCAGCGTAGCGCGGTGCGCTCCTGCACCAGCACCCGCAGCCGCCGCCAGTTGAACAGCGGCCCGGGATCGGTCTTGCGCTCCGGCGCGATGTCGCTGTGTCCGACCATGTGCTCGGGACCGAGCGAGGGGTAGGCATCGAAGAGCGCTGCGGCGAGCTGTGCCAGCGCCTCGTACTGGGCGTCCGTGTAGGGCGTCTCGTCGCTCCCCTCGAGCTCCACACCGATCGAGAAGTCGTTGCACGCCGGGCGGCCATCGTATTCCGACTGGCCGGCGTGCCAGGCACGCGCGCCGAACGGCACGTATTGGACGATCTCGCCGTCGCGGCGGATGAGGGCGTGCGCGGAGACGCGCGCGCCGGCGATCGCGCGGAAATACGGGTGTGCATCGAACGGCAGCGTGCCGGTGAACAGCCGATCGATCCACGGCCCGCCGAACTCCCCGGGCGGCAGGCTGATGCCGTGCACCACCAGCAGCTCGGGCTTGACCCCCGCCGGACGCTCGTCGAAATGCGGCGACAGTACCTGGCGCGCTCCTATCAGCAGGCCGGTCGTGGCATCGATGTGCAGCGTCGGGGTGAACGGCGTGGTGGCGGAGGTGATGGTCATGTCGGCGCGCCGATTCTGCCACAATCCTGCGCATGGCTTCCGCCAACACCGGCTACGTGAGGCGCGACCTCGCGCACGTCTGGCACCCCTGCACGCAGATGAAGGATCACGAGCAGCTGCCGCCGATTCCGATCAGACGCGGCCGCGGCGTGTGGCTCGAGGACTTCGACGGCAAGCGCTATCTCGATGCGGTGAGCTCCTGGTGGGTGAATCTCTTCGGCCACGCCAACCCGCGCATCAGTGCTGCGGTGCACGCCCAGCTCGAGGAGCTCGAGCAGGTGATCCTGGCGGGTTTCACCCACGAGCCGGTGATCGCACTGTCGGAGGAGCTCACGGCGCTCGCACCGGCGGGCCTCAGCCGCTGCTTCTACGCCGACAACGGCTCCTCCGCGATCGAAGTCGCGGTGAAGATGAGCTTCCACTACTGGCGTAACGTCGGCCGGGCCGACAAGCGCCGCTTCATCACGCTCTCCAACAGCTACCACGGCGAGACGCTCGGCGCGCTCGCGGTCGGCAACGTCGAGCTCTACAAGGACATCTACCGGCCGCTGCTCATGGACGTGATCACCGTGCCCTCGCCCGACTGCTACGCCCGCGCGCCGGGCGCGGACTGGGAGGAGCATTCGCGCGCGCAGTTCGCCCACATGGAGGCGGCGCTGGCGCGGCACGCGCACGAGGCGGCCGCGGTGATCGTCGAGCCGCTGGTGCAATGCGCGGGCGGCATGCGCATGTACGACCCGGTGTACCTCTCGCTGCTGCGCGCGGCCTGCGACCGCCACGGCGTGCACCTGATCGCGGACGAGATCGCGGTCGGCTTCGGACGCACCGGCACGCTGTTCGCCTGCGAGCAGGCCGGCATCCGTCCCGACTTCATGTGCCTCTCCAAGGGTCTCACCGGCGGCTACCTGCCGCTCTCGGTGGTGCTGACGACCGAGCCGGTCTACGCCGCCTTCTATGACGAGTACGCCAGGCTCAACGCCTTCCTGCACTCGCACAGCTTCACCGGCAATCCGCTCGGCTGCGCCGCGGCACGCGCCACGCTCAGGATCTTTCGCGAGGACGGCACGCTCGAGAAGAACCGCGCGCTCGCGGCGCACCTGGGGAGGCGGGCGCGCGAGCTCGAGTCGCATGCGCACGTCGCCGAGGTGCGCCAGCGCGGCATGATCGTCGCCATCGAGATGGTGCGCGACAAGGCGAGCCGCGCCCCCTACGACTGGCGCGAGCGCCGCGGACTCGCCGTGTACCGCCACGCGCTGAAGCGCGGCGTGCTGCTGCGGCCGGTGGGCAACGTCGTCTACTTCATGCCCCCTTACGTGATCACGCCGGAGGAGATCGACCTCCTGGTGGACGTGGCGCGCGAGGGGATCGGGCTCGCGACATGCGCCTGACGCGGGTGTACGTCGAGGGGCCGCTGCTCGCGGGCAAACGCGTCAGGCTCGAGGGCGGCAGCGCCAGCCACATCACCCGGGTGCTGCGCCTGCGCGTCGGCGCCGCGCTCACCGTGTTCGATGGCACGGGCGGCGAGCACGAGGCGAGCATCGACAAGGCGCACGGCGGCGAGGTGATCGTCGCCGTCGGCGAGCGCGCCGCGATCGAGCGCGAGTCGCCGCTTCAGCTCACGCTCGCCCAGGGGGTCTCGCGCGGCGAGCGCATGGATCTGGTGGTACAGAAGGCGACCGAGCTCGGCGTCACCGGGTTCGTGCCGGTGCTCACCGAGCGCAGCGTCGTGCGGCTCAGCGCGCAGCAGTCCGACCGCAAGCTGAATCACTGGCGGGCGATCGCCATCGCCGCCTGCGAACAGTGCGGCCGCAACCGCCTGCCGGCTCTGGCGGCACCCGTGGCGCTGCGTGACTTCCTCAAAGGCGAGGCGGCCGCCGGCACGCGTCTCCTCCTTTCTCCCTCCGGCAGCGGGTCACTCGGGGATCTGCCGCGCCCCGCCGGCGCGATCACCGCCCTGATCGGTCCCGAGGGCGGGCTCACGGACGAGGAGGAGCAGGCAGCGCTCGCCGCCGGCTTCATCGGCGTGCGCCTGGGCCCGCGCGTGCTGCGCACCGAGACCGCGGCGATCGCGGCGCTGGCACTGCTGCAGCGACAGTTCGGAGACTTCTAGCGTATGGACCATTACTCGCGGCTGATCGGGCTCGTGTTCGTGGTCGCGTGGACGATCTTCCGCCTGGTGCGCTACCTCAAGGCCGGCGCCTCCGGGCGCCCGTCTCCGGCGGTGCCGGCGTCCGCCGGAATGATCCCGCAGACGGCCGAGCCGCCCTCGACGTTGGCGACGCCGGCGTCCCCGATCGAGCCCGCCTCTGCCGGGTCGGGTTTCGTCGGAGCACTGCTCGCGGTGCTGGTGTTGCTCGTCGGTAATGCCGTCGTCTGGACGTGCCTGTTCCTGCTGCCGCAGCTCGACGCGCTGCCGGTGATGCCGCGGCTCGTCGCCGGCGTGCTCGCGAACTTCTACCTGCTGTACCTGGCGCGCGGCGCCGCGGCGTGGATCCGCCGGCGGTCGGATCAGGGTCCGCCTGAAGGCGGCAACCCGATCTCCTAGTCCGGAAACCTGCGCTGCCGTTCGACCGCCTGAAAGCGCGGCTGCTTGCGCAGCGGGTCGAGGAACGGTTCGTTCCTCGAAAGTGTCGCGGTGCGGCCTACTGGTGCGCTTCCATGTACGCCCGCAGCAGCGCGTTGATGCGCGACTGATAGCCGGCCCCCTGGCCGCGGAACCAGTCGATCACGTCGGAATCGATGCGCAGCGACAGCAGCGTCTTCTTCGGCGCCACGCTCAGTCCCCGGCGCGCCATGGTGCGCGCGAACATCTCGGGGGACATGGGCTTGCGGGAGGGAGGTGCAGGGCGCTTCATGTTTTTATGCCTGTCTCGTTGTTGTCGTCGCCTGGCGGCGCGTTCTCGAAGTCCTCGATGAGGGCGCGGGCCTCGGCCGCGCGCTCCTGCGGCACCATGATGACACGGCCGTTGAGGGATTCGATGGACAGCAGCGCTCCCGGGAACAGCGCGCCGGCGCCGGCGCCCTGCACGAAGTGGGGCACGCCGCGCGCCTCGAGCATCGCCACCACGGCGAGCAGCTCCCCTTCGGTCGCGGGCGTGAACACCCTGACCAGGCTCACGGTCTCACCATCGCGGCGGTTTCCCGAGGAACCCCACCACGAACAGTGCCGCGGCGAACAGCAGCAGCAGGATCCAGCCGAGCGCGGCGAGCAGAATGGCAGGAGTGTGGGAATCGATCCGGTAGCCGCGGTACCAGTCACCGAAGGTGAGCGCATCGATCTGCCGCGGGAACCAGATCAGTGCGAGCAGCGGAGCGCAGCCGAGGGTGACCAGCCACAGCCCGGTGTGCAGCGGCCAGGCGCCGACATATGCCACCGCGGTGACGATCACCGACAGGACCCGCGACACGCTGATGGGGACGTCTCCTCTAGCGGTTTCCCGCGCCCTGCAACACCAGCAGCGTCGAGGTCCCGTGCGCCAGCACCTGGCCGTCGGCGGCTGCGACGTAAGCCTCGGCGGAGATGACCTGGCGGCCCTTCGAGACCACGCGGGCTTGCGCCCGCACCCGCCCGGTATCGGCGCGGATGGCGCGCGAGAAATTCACCTTGGTCTCCACCGTGGTGTAGCCCACTCCGGGCGCGAGCAGCGTGTGTGCGGCGCAGCCCGCCGCACTGTCGATCAGCGTCATCGTCCAGCCTCCGTGCACGATGCCCATCGGGTTCAGCAGGTGCGCGCCGGGCTCGCCCTCGAACACCGCGGTCCCCTCGCCCACCTCGGCGAGCCAGAAAGTCAGCTGCTGCGTGATGGGGGGCGCCGGGAAGCGTCCCTCGATCATGCCCTGCAGCAGCTCGCGGCCGCTCAGCGTGGCGGCTTGCGCCGGCGGAACGATCCCATAACGGAACTCCCTGGCGGTCACGTTCGCCGGCTCACAGCGTGGCGCCCTCGGTCCAGCCCGCGGGGGGATTTGGATCGATGCCTCGCGCAACGAGCGCCGCGACGAGCGCTTCCTGCTCGGTCCGGCAGGTGGCAAGCAGCTCGAGATAGCGCTTCATCCCCGCGTCCGAGACGACCTCGGCACTCGAGCCTCGCTGCATGCTCAGAAGGTAGCTTCGGGAGCGGGCCTGCGCCGTCGCCAGACGGTACTCATCGCTCGAGACCGCCCACGCGCGCCGCGCCAGGGACAAGCCGACCCCTTCAACGATCAGGGTATCGCTGTGGCGCAACGCTCCCGAGAGCTTGCGGCAGGTGCCGAGGTCTTCGGGGCGTGCCGCCGCTACGTCCCTGCAGGCGCGGCTCAGCTGGTGCAGCGCCGGGACCGCCTGCGCGGCGCCCAGGCCGATCGCCAGGATGGCAACTTCCTGATCCTTCATCGTCCCGGTCCGTCTGAGCGCGTCGGCAATATGGACGATGAACGGATTCCAGTAGATGTCGAAGCGCTCGGAGCCGGCGACGCCACCGAGAGCTGCCGCGAACTCCGGCGTACCGGCAGCGGCGCGCGACAGCGTCCCCATCCAGGCCGCCCCGTTACCGGGATCCGCCGCCCGCAGACGCGCCTCGAGCGGCGTCACGTCGCAGGATTGGTCCTCGATGCAGGTAGCGAGCGCAAGCCAGGCAAGATCGGGCCGAGCCGGCGCCGCAGCAGCGGCCCGGAGCACGAGCTGCAGTCGCTCGGCGGACTGTACCTTCGGAGTCAGCAGGGCGGCGGCCTCGAGCGAGTCGGCGTCCCCGGCGGCGAGCAGCGCTGCGCGCGTCTCGGTGCGAGACTCCCACGAGTCGGCGGCGGCGGCCTCCTGACTCGTCTGGCAGTCGGCCCCGGACACGATGAGCAGCGCCGCCGCTGCTGCGGCGAAGCTCGTCCCTGCGCGGTACGCTCGGGCCATCGGGGAACTCCTACGCTCCGATGCTCGTCTCGTCGGCAATCATCTGCTCGAGGCGCTCGAGGTCGGGAACGAGCGGCGTCTCGTTCACCATGCGGATCTGGCAGATGATCGGCGCCCGCTCCGGGAACACCCGCGAGTTGTCCGGGCGCACCACGTCGGAGCTGACGCGCACCAGCTGCGGGAAGCCCTGGGCAACGAGTGCGAAGTTGCCGCCTTCGACGCGCGTGCCGAGCGCGTGCAGGATCACGATGCGCGTGCGGCCGCTGGCCGGCGGGATCATCTGGCCGCAGGTGCCCTCGAAGGACACCAGCGGCACCGCCTTGCCATTCCACGGCACGGTGCCGATGTACCAGGGTGGCGCGCCGGTCATCTCGGACGGCGTCTGAAAACCGACCACTTCCGCGACGCAGGCGCGCGGAATGATGAGCCGCCCGTCGACCAGCGGGACCAGCAGGCTGAAGATCTCGTTGACGCGCTCGGCCACGCTTCAGTCCTTCACCCGCCCGAGCCGGTATGGGGCACCGCGGCCCGCCGCCGCTCGACCAGCGGCGCGATCGCATCGAGCAGCTGCGCCTCCTGGTAGGGCTTGCCGAGGTAGTCATCGACCCCGAGCTCGATGGCGCGCGCGCGGTGCTTCTCGCCGACCCGCGAGGTCACCATGATGATCGGCACGTCCTTGAGGCGCGGGTCGTTGCGCACGTGCGCCGCCACCTCGTAGCCGTCCATGCGCGGCATCTCGATGTCGAGCAGGATCACGTCGGGCACGTTGTCCTGCAGCAGCGCCACCGCGTCCATGCCGTCGCGCGCGGTGATGACGCGCATGCCGTTGCGCTCGAGCAGCCGCTGCGTCACGCGGCGCACGGTGATCGAGTCGTCCACCACCATGGCGAAGGT